>NZ_CP123872.1:2942500-3184799 GCF_031598375.1 Temperatibacter marinus | reverse complement strand
TAACACCCTCCTAAATGCGAAGATAATCACTGAATAGTCATTATCTAAATTAATCGTAACTAGTGTTGTTTAAATATCCAAGGGAAAAATCCATCTACAAGGCGAATAGTCACTCAAAGATCTAAATTGAGATAGACTATAAATTAATTTTCATTTACAATTCGTTAATGAGTGTTGGGTATTATTGTTACCAGAAACTCATTTCATTCGAGAGGGATTTTGTGCTTACATTAGCTCAGGAAATCGGCAGAATTCAGAACCACCATCTCTATGGGACGGTCAGAGGGATTCAGGGCCTCCTTCTCGAAATTTCAGGCATTGAACATCATACATCTATTGGCAGTCGCCTCATCATTGATGGGCGCAGCGGTCAAAGAGTTGTTTGTGAGGTCGTTGGCTTTAGGGATAATACCTTATTGGCGATGCCCTATAATGCTCTTGATGGTATTGGTATCGGTTGCAAAGCCTATCTACAGCAATCTGAAACAGTCTTACGGCCGTCGAATGCATGGCTGGGGCGTGTGATCAATGCCTTTGGTGAGCCCATTGATGGCAAAGGTCCCATTGGGGAGGGGTTGCACGCAGTTTCCGTTAAAGCTTCACCGCCACTTGCTAGTACCAGACAACGTGTGGGATCGAAAATTGATTTAGGGGTGCGTGCCCTTAATAGTTTTGCCAGTTGCTGTGAAGGACAGCGAATGGGTATTTTTGCTGGATCTGGTGTTGGAAAATCTGTTCTTATGTCAATGATTTCGCGCTATTCAAGTGCCGAGGTGAATGTCATTGGTCTGATCGGTGAGCGGGGCCGTGAAGTTCAGGAATTTATTGAAGATGATCTGGGCCCTGAAGGATTGGCTCGCTCTGTCGTCATTGTTGCGACGTCAGATGAATCTGCTTTAATGCGACGCCAGGCAGCTTATGCGACGATGGCGGTTTCTGAATATTTCCGAGATCAAGGGGCACATGTGATGTGCCTCATGGATAGTATCACGCGCTTTGCGATGGCCCAACGTGAAATCGGCCTGGCAGGGGGTGAACCACCGACAAGTAAGGGGTATACTCCAACGGTATTTAGTGAGCTTCCAAGATTATTAGAACGCGCTGGTCCCGGCCCAAAAGGTGTCGGTAACATCACTGGTTTGTTCACAGTGCTTGTTGACGGCGATGACCACAATGAACCTGTGGCAGATGCTGTACGGGGTATTTTAGACGGCCATATTGTTATGGAGCGTGCAATTGCTGAGCGTGGTCGATACCCAGCCATTAATGTCTTGAAATCAGTCTCTCGTACAATGCCTGCCTGCAACTCAGGCCATGAGAATTTACTCATTCGTGAAGCAAAAAGATATCTTTCAATCTATAACGACATGGAAGAGATGATCAGGCTTGGTGCTTATCGTCCAGGCACCAACCCAGAAGTTGATGCTGCCATACAATATTTTGCCCCTTTTGAAGAATTTTTGGGTCAGTGGAAAGAAGACAGCTCCACTTTGCCAGAAACATATCAATTGATGGAGCAAATCTTGATGATGGGACCCGCTGCAGAGGCGCTTACTGCTGCCCAGGTTGCATAAGGGGTATAAATGGCTCAGCTCGACAGTATCATCCGTTTTCAAAAATGGGAATTGGATAATAAACGGCGCGATCTTGCGGCTGTAGAGCAAGAACGTGATTTGATTATTGATCAACTGAATGCTCTCATTGCTGAATTGGAACAAGAAAGCCATAACTACAATCAAGAAATTAATGATTTTTCAGTCCTTCAGATGGGTGCCTTTGCTGATGGCATTCGATATAAACGTGAAACCTTAGAAATAGAACTCAATCTGAAAAATGAAGAGGTTGAGACCCATAAAGAAATTGTGACAGAGGCGTTTCAGGTTTTAAAAACCTACGAAGTGGCACAAGAGAATAGAAGTAAAGCTGAACAAAAAGAATTAGCCCGTCAAGAAACAATGATTTTAGACGAACAGGGTCTACAATCCTTTGTTCGAAAACAAGATAGTTAGATCAAAATTCTTCCCAATTCATGACGCTTTTATCGGATGGTGACGTTGCGCTTGCGGTCTCTAATAAACCGCACTATGGTGTAAAAATATATCATTTTATATTTATATTTCGCACCAATTTTCATCGAGGGAGTGGAGCAGCGTGACAGAAAAAACCTGGAATGTCAGTCTCACAGAAATTCAAAAGTTACAAGCTTTGGATCGACAGGCTCACTTACACAGTTTTACGGATCCGCAAGCCATGGTTCAAGCTCCCCCTTTTCTTATGCAAAAGGCAGCGGGCAGTCAGGTGATGGGGCAAGGCATTCAACTCTTGGATGCGATGGCTGGTCTTGGAAATGTGAATATAGGATATGGCCGAGCTGAAATGGCTGAAGTTGCTTATGGCGTCATGCGTGACTTGAGTTATTACCATACCTTTGCCGGCATCACGAACCCATGGGCTGCTCGCTTGACAGAATTGCTGATGGAAATTGTACCCTCACAGTTTAACAAGGTTTTCTACGCGAATTCAGGCTCTGAAGCTGTTGAAACTGCAATTAAGATGGCCCGCTTATACTGGAAGAGAGAAGGACGGGAAGATAAGCATCTAATCATCTCCCGAGATTTTGCATACCACGGCAGTACCATCGCCTCTTCTGCGTTGAACGGGCTGCGGGTGATGCACGAAGATTTCGGTACTGAAACCAGTGAAGACGCACTTCATGTAGAGGCTCCCTTTTGGTATCGCTTTGGCGGCGAAATGGAATTTGAAGAATTTGGTCGTTATGCTGCGAAATGCCTTGAAGAAAAAATTATTGAAGTCGGCGCTGATAATATCGCAGCCTTTATCGGAGAGCCTGTTCAAGCAACATTAGGGTGTATTATTCCGCCAAAATCCTATTGGCCAGAGATAGAACGGATCTGCCGGGATCATGATATTTTATTGATCGCTGACGAGGTTGTTACAGGCCTTGGCCGAACAGGGGAATGGTTTGGGCAGGAAACATTTAATTTTTCTGCGGATATTATGACTCTCGCAAAGGGTCTTTCCTCAGGCTATCAAGCTATTTCTGCCACGCTCTTTAATGATCGGGTCGCCAGTGTCATAGAAGGCGAGCAGGGAGTATTACAGCATGGTTTTACCACATCGGCACATCCAGTGGCCTGTGCAGTTGCTGCTCAAAATATTAAGATCCTTCAAAAAGAAAAACTCATTGAACGTATTCGTGATGACATTGGCCCATATTTTAAAACGAAGCTTGAAGAACTATTAGATATTCCTATCATTGGCGAGGTTAGAACTTGCGGCTTAATGGCGGGCATCGAGCTTTGCCAAGATAAAGAGACGAGGGATCAGTACCCTCTTGAATATTATCTTTGTCAGCACATCGCCCAGGCAGCTCTTGAAACAGGAGTGATTGTGCGTCCTGCGGGCAATGTTATCGTGACCTGTCCTCCTTTCATTTTCACCCATGAAGATGTAGATGCGCTTGTGAGGCGTCTGAGACGGGCCATAGAATTCGTACATGATCGGTTAAAGGCAGAAGGCTTGGCTTAGTTGAGGTCTTCTACTCTAGTCACTCCTATAGGTAGACTTTATTCCGCAGCTTCCAAAGGCTTCGCTGGCGGAGCTTTTGCTTTGAATTTGATAATGATCACATTTCCAAGAACAATAAGAACCAAACCTAACAGGGCCTCGATCGTCCAACGGTAATCCCCAAAAATCGTAGATATTGAGAGAGCGACAAGTGGCAGTAAAACGCCAACATAAGAAATTTTCGTCATTCCAATTTTTGCCATGAGAGACAGATACATCACAAAGGCTATCACGGTTCCAAGAATGGCGAGAATGATAAGAGAACCCACATAGTCAGTTGTCCACTCAAATCTCATGGGTTCACCAGAGAGGATCGCAAAAATAAGGTTGATCAATGCCCCGTATAACATGCCCCATGCATTCATGCTAAGGATCGGTAAATCTGAGAGACGTTTAGAGGAAGCAACGGCATTGCCCAGAGAAGCTGAAGTTGCCCCAATGAGACAGAAGATGATTCCAACCGTAGTTCTATCTGCGAGCGATAAGGCTGACACTTCAGGTAAGAATATTAAGATAAGCCCTGCGAGACCAAAACTGGCACCGATGATGACTTCCCGAGTGATTGCAGTCCCATAAAAGATCCGACCATTAATGATGTTCATAAAGGTTAAGAAGGAAAAACAGACAGCTACCAAGCCAGACGTGATATATGCCGTCCCAAAATAGATCATAAGATAATTACTAGAGAAGAGAAATAAGCCAAGTAAAAACAGCTGGCTATGATATTTCCTCTCAATTTTTAGAGCATCCCTTTTAAGAGCGACCCACAAGAACATGACCAGGGCCGACAAGGCAAACCTATAAAAAATTGACCATTGAGGCGCCACAACACCAATTTGGAATTCAATGGCATACCAAGTGGACCCCCAAATCAGTACAGTTAAAATATAGGTCAGCGCATTAATCATTTTCATCATTCCTTAAAGTAGGAGCGACACTAGTGAGGTGTAGTAAAGAAGACAAGTTAGAAGTTATACGATTTTAGGTAAATAAATCTTTTGCATTTGGATCGAAGTGTTCTTTGATTTCAAAGCTTAGCTTTCCTTGCATCTGATTGTCACGCAAGGTCGAGGAAAGAATATCTTGAAGCGTCTCTTTTACATCGTTTGGCAAGTCTATATGGGTATAGACAATTAAATTTAGATGATCAGGAGAGAGATGACCTCGAATTTGCAATGGACCAAATTCTGAGAAGTCTACTTCTACAATAAATTCTTTTCTATTCTTACCATCTTCCTCATTCTGGTCTGAATTATCAGGAAGATCCTCTCTCTTTGGCTCTTCTTGGAAAAGAAAGGCAAAAAGCGATAAAGAAGGATCTCTGGGTTCACTTGGAAGAACGGCGGCTCGCCACTCAGTACCCTGTCCATCTCTGAGTGAAGCTTGGCTTTGGGCCATAATATCTTTAACAAATTGATCCATAAAAGTGGATGATTTTTGAGCGGTTTCTGGTGTCTGTGTCGACGAGAGCGTGAGCGCCTGAGCTGCGATAGCAGGATCCTTTGCTGCAAGGGATTGAGCGACGAGAGTTTGGACGAGAGCAGGGGCCAGATTACTGCCGTCTCGCGCCGTAAGGCCAGCAAATTGTTCTCCTAAGAGAGGCTCTTCCATAAAGAAACTCTCAGAAAGCATATTCAATGATGGCCATCCAGAAAAATCTTGTAAGGGCGTTACGGCATGAGCCTGACCGCTAGTTTTTTCGCCCCCTTGGGCTGACATCGATGCCATAGACGTTTGCACTGCGCCGGTCTCAGCTTGGGGGGAGGTCATCTTGGCATTTTCTGCTGCAACAGGGTTTTCCCTAATGAGTGTCAAGGTCTGGCCAATTTTGAAGGGCTGAGGCATGGCATCTGGAGCGATCTTTAACTGAGCCCCGTCACTTTGCCAATTTATATCTACTGAGAGAGATCCCATAGATGTTTGGAGCTGATAGGTGGCAACCTGCCCTGTGGGTGAGGGTTTGGTGGTGACCATTTTACTGCTCTCAATTGAGGGAGTTTGAATCTGAAGAGATTGAGAAGATACAAGGCCAGTCGTTGCGGCGTTTTTTGATAGGATTGAGACAAGAATGTCCTCAGCTACAGAGGAAGACATTTGGTTGATAGATGTTGCCCCATGTCTTGTTGCGGTTCCCACTGTTTGATTCTGACTGGTTTGTTCCGCTGAAGGAAGCTTCATGGTGTGGAGGGGCAGGATTACTAAGGACTTATCCCCCTGCGATGTGGTCAAGACACTCTTGTTTAACGTGATGTCATTTCCCTGCAATAGATCAGGGCTTTTTACAAGGCTATTGAAGTTTGAAACTGACGGTACTGTCATTTGCTTGAGAAAAGGCGTGAGCGCAATAGTCTGGCCCCTAAGGTCCATAGGTTCAGGCAACGTTACCAAAAATCTAGAGGTTTGTGTTTGCACCTCGTAAATTGGATGAATTTTATTTTGATGACCCATGCCAAATTGATTTAAGACGGACTGTGACAGTGGCACTTGAGAGATGACCTTCTCGCTGGCACCAATCCGTTGAAAAGAGGAGGTCTGATTGTTGGTCTGCCAGTCCATCGTCAAGACTAATTGAGAGGGGCGAGCATTATTGTTTAAGTCTAATACTTGAAGCGAGAGTGTCGATTGCGGTTTAGGTAATATAGCTAAATTAGCTAAAACCGCTGTGTTTTTTGTCTGACTTACATCAGCTTGAAGCGAAAGAAGGGCAGACATATCTTCACGCGAAGTTTGTAAAACCATTGGATCGGGTTTGGCCGCGGCATGAAGAGTTGTCGTGACAGAATTGGGTATAGTCGTTAAAAAATCAGCAATTGATTTCTGAGCCACTTCTGGCATTAATGTTATGTCTTTTACGGATAGTTGAGCGAGGGCAGTCTGACTTAGAGAGTGCGTTCCTTCTTTAGAATAAGCTGAAGTCGGGAGATTTTCAGATTCCACGTTATGCTTTGAGATTACGATCATTTGTAATCGGATTGGCGGTTCAAGTTTCCGCTCATTTTGCTTCAGTAGATCTGCCCTTAAGGTGGCATCTGCTTCTATAATTTTGAGGGTCAATGTATCCCCAATTTTTAGACCACTATCAGGCCTGAGGGCGAACATAGCTTTCTCAGTGTCTACTATAGGCCGCCCTTCAGAATCAATAGAGTGAACAGTCGGTGTCAAAACTTCGCCCTTTGAAATATGTGCTGTCGTAGCGTCAATAGAGACTGCAGGGTCACGGAAAGAGGAATCGCGAGGGAGGTCTTGCTGGGGCTGTTTTTCTTGTTGTTGCTGAGGTGGGGTATCAGGATGTTCATCGCGTCTATGAGCACGGTTCGGTTGTTCGGCCGGCGACGGCTGTTGTCGCTGGACCTGTGTCACTTTTGGAGGGCCGGATGGGGCTCCCAGGTCTGACATTTACTTGCTCCTTCGCAGTCGATGCGGATAAGCGCGATCAGAGTCTACCACTGATTATATCGTCAGCTAACTTTAAGACTGTTTCCGCTGCTTCAGATTGTGGATGGCGAGAAAACAGAGGCGTTTGAGTTCTGATAGCATCCTGCACTTTATTATCTGTTTTAATAATAGCAGCAAGCTTCGGTGAAATCTTTAAAAATCCTTCGCAGGCTTTTTTAATGGCCTCGAAGACACGTTCTCCGTCTTTTTTTGTCGCCACATTATTTACAATTACAGAGATATTTGCTTGAGGGTTTCTCATTTGAGTCACTTTAATGAAAGCATAGGCGTCTGTTAAACTCGTGGGATCGGCCGTCATCACAACAAGAATGCGTCCTCTATGGTGCGATAAAGTTGTCACGCTAGGATCTATGCCAGCGGCCATGTCTAAAATGACGTGATCATAGGCTCCGGTGAACTGAATTATTGAATTTCTTAGATCTCTCAGTTTTTCTCTTGCTAAAGAGCCAAGAGCACCAGATCCTGACTTTCCGGCCAATACATCAAAACCGCCTTTGCCGCCGGGTTCGGTGTAACGAGTGACAACCTCTTCCAGCTTGCGATCTCCTGAAATGACCGAACCAATATCCTCATCCGGCATGAGCCCGATTTGTATGTCAATATTTGCCATCCCTAAATCGCCATCAAACAGGGCAATTTTCTTCTCCCGCCTTGAGAGGGCTTGAGCGAGTGTGGTAGAGAGCCAAGTTTTACCAACGCCTCCTTTTCCAGAAGCAATTGTGATTAATTTGCTGTCATTTGATATGGGCGCTTTACTCTTCATTATGCCATCCGTTTTTTTTGTGCACTGAGCATACCGCTGCGGGGCAGGGATGTCAGTAATCGTCCAAGTGCAAAAGAGCTTGCAGGTTCTAGGCCATCTGCAATGAAAGGCGATCTAGAAATTGCTGCTATTGATAAACCACCCGGTCGACTTGCTGTTATTAAGCCTGAAAACCTTCGGGCTGCATCGGCCCGAGAGAGAATAAACCTCTGACATCCTATACGCTGATATATGCCTGCAATTTCAGCCGCATCCGTTGGCTCCATGCCAGCAGGTAAGACCAGAACTGGCTCAGCATCAGAAGCTTTAATAATTTTAAGCGAGGCCTCGAGGTCGTCAATATCAAATGGGTTAATTCCCATGGTATCAATAACTGTAAGGCTATCCTCATTTCGGTCAGATATTTGCTTTAGAAGATAGGACAGTTCTTGTTCATTTTCCGCTGTTTGAACACTTTGCTTCATGAGCTGCGAAAAATGATCCAGTTGTTGAATTCCTCCGGCTTTTTGAACATCTGTTGAGATGATATTTACCCCGCGCTCGTGCAGAAGTGCGTCAGCAGCAAGTTTTGCCGTACAGACAGTTTTCCCTGCACCAGCAGGTCCCACAAGCATAATAGGACGTGCAGTATAGTCAGTTAACGGGCTGATGCGGATCATTGTTTCTAGGGCAAAAGCAAAGGCTTCTGGCAGGCTGGCGGCATCAATGCTTTCAACAGCCTGATACAATCGTTCTGCAGTATCATATGGTAAGTTATGGTGACTAATGACCGCTTTGATATCAGCTTTATCATAATCAGGCGTAGACGCGAAACTTGCGGGGCCTTCTTCTTCAATATCATCGTCTAAAAAAACAGGTGTCGGTTCAGGCATTGGCGCTTTTTCAGCCACAGGGGGTGTCGCATCAGCCTCGAGGGCTGCTGTAATGCGAACCCCGCCAACGTTCTTGCCTTCTTCAATGGAAATAATGATTGCATCAGGCCCCAAGCTTTGACGCACTTGCTCCATGACGTCTTGCATTGTTTTGGCATGAAAGGTCTTGAGGCGCATTTAACTCGATTTCCTGTTATTCTCTAGCTGGTTTAATCTATTTTAGTCGTACAGCCAAGAGTGATTAAAATATTTAACTATCTTATATAGTACCCAAAGTTCTGATGGTTGCCTTCGGGTGAATTTCATTTTGGCTCATGACAACAGTCTGAGGTCTAAAGCGCTCAATAATTGATCTTACATAGGGGCGGACGAGTGGGCTCGTCAACAGCACAGGGTTTTCACCGCGCTCTGCTTGCTGATCAAAAGACATTCGCACGGCGCCTATAAATTCTTGAAGCTTCATAGGAGCCATCGCTAATTGTCTATCATCCCCATTTCCGACTAAACTTTCTGAAAAAGCTTGTTCCCATTCTGGGGAAAGGGTCAAGAGGACGACTGATCCATCCATGCTGCCATAAGCGGCGCATAATTGGCGAGCCATACGGGTTCTTACATGTTCGGTTATATTAACGATATTTTGCGTAAAGCCAGTCGCTTCACTAATACCTTCAAGTATCGTGGGTAAGTCGCGGATAGAGACGCGCTCCGAAAGAAGAGCCTGTAAGATGCGCTGAATACCTGATGTAGTGATATTGTTAGGGACAATGTCTTCAAGAAGTTTTTGGTGTTCCCCTGGCAAATCATCAAGAAGTTTCTGAGTCTCAGCATAAGAAAGCAAGTCGGACATGTTATCTTTGATAACTTCTGTCAAATGGGTTGTAATAACTGTCGCAGCATCCACAACTGTATAGCCTCTAAAGCTTGCTTCCTCCTTAGAGCCTTCATCAACCCACGTGGCGGGTAAGCCAAAGGCAGGTTCTGTTGTCGGTTCACCTGGAATGTCAACAGGGGCTCCTGCAGGATCCATAACCATAAGCATATTAGGTCTCAGGTCGCCGCGACCTACTTCCGATTCTTTCACGCGAATAACATAATTATTCGTCGGTAATTGCATATTATCTAGAATGCGCACGCTAGGCATGACGAAGCCATTTTCACTGGCCAGCTGACGGCGTAAGGATTTTATTTGATCAGTCAATCTAAAGCCACTGTCATCATTGATCAGTGTGAGAAGACCATAACCAAGTTCCAACCGCAGACTATCGATAGCTAAGGCTTTGCTGATAGGTTCTTCTACTGGCGCAGATTCTTTCTGCTGTTCGAGTAATTTAACTTGTTGAGCTTCTGCTTCATTAACCTTTTGTTTTTGAGAGAGAGAGAAGGTCAGATAGGCCAGCGTTCCTCCCATTGCAAAGAAAGGAAGGAAGGGCAATCCAGGCATTAAACCGATCGTAAACATCAGGCCAGAGCTAACCCCCAAAGCCTTAGGATAGCTTGTTAGCTGTCCGAAGAGAGCCTCATCAGTTTTCCCCGAAACGCCTGCTTTTGTGACAAGAAGACCTGCGGATGTAGAAATGATGAGCGCTGGAATTTGAGAGACAAGACCATCACCAATTGTCAGCATTGTATAAACATCAAGAGCATTACCAAAGTCCATGTCGTTGACAACGACGCCGATAATGATGCCTCCGATGACATTGATGAAAGTGATAAGGATGCCAGCAACGGCATCGCCGCGAACAAATTTAGAGGCACCGTCCATTGCACCAAAAAAAGTACTTTCCGATTCAAGCTCTGTCCGACGCTCCTTAGCTTGCTGTTCATCAATAAGGCCCGCAGATAAATCTGCATCAATAGCCATCTGCTTCCCGGGCAAGCTATCAAGGGAGAACCGTGCCGCAACCTCAGCAATTCGACCGGAACCTTTTGTAATAACGATGAAGTTCACGATAACAAGGATAGAGAATACAATGACACCAATCACCACTTCGCCGCCCATAAGGAAACCGCCAAAGGCTTCAATTACAGATCCTGCAGCATCAGATCCCGTGTGCCCCTCTGATAGGATAAGCCTAGTAGACGCCAAGTTTAATGACAGTCTTAACATTGTAGCAACAAGCAATACAGTTGGAAAACTACTAAATTCTAAAGGTTTTTCAATGAAAAGACAGGTCATGAGGATCATGACTGAGAACGTCATACTCAAGGCGAGAGCAAGATCTAAAATCATAGGAGGCATAGGGATGATCAAAATCATCAAGACCATGACCATGCCAACGGCAAAGGCGATGTCAGTGACTTTCATGCCCTTAAGGTTGATACCTAAAGGACTATTTTCACCTGCATTTGATGCCTGTTCACTCATTACTCAGAGATCCTACTTTCAAGGGAAATAAAATTATCGAACACCTTCACCAGGCTGAGGAACATTGATTCCATCAGTCTGATATTGGTTCAATTTATTTCTGAGGGTTCTAATGGAGATACCAAGAATATTAGCCGCATGTGTTCTATTCCCGATGCAATGCTTAAGTGTATCGATAATAAGATCGCGCTCAACTTCTGCAACAGTACGGCCAACAAGGTTTGCTGTTTGCGCGTCTTCTTCTTGAGAAGGTGAAGCTGTTGAAGCTTCGTTTGCAGCCCACGCACCTGTCGCAGCTGTCTCACTTGCAAGGTTAGCAGGATTTCCACCTGTCATTTCAGGAGCAGATGCCGCTGTGGCCCCTCCCATTGTCAGTGTTAGATTTCCACTTGCATCAGGTAGCATTATTGCTTCTGGACCAATCTCATCGCCTGAGGCTAATAGGACCGCTCTGTGCATGGCATTTTCTAATTCTCTGACATTACCAGGCCAGCTATGATGTGTAAGCGCTTCAAATGCAGATTTTGTTATCGCTTTCTTTCCCATTTGATTGACTTCAGCATATTTATCTGAGAAATGCTGAGCAAGAGCTTCAATGTCTTTTGGTCTCTCTCTCAGTGGGGGGACGCGAAGATTCACCACATTGAGCCGGAAAAATAGATCTTCTCGGAATGTACCTTCTTTTACAGCTTCTTGAAGGTTTCTGTTAGACGTGGCAATAATACGAATATCCACATCAACAGGTTTGGATCCTCCCACGCGATCAATTTGTCGTTCTTGAATGGCTCTGAGCAACTTAGCTTGGAGACGGACATCCATCTCACTAATCTCGTCCAAAAGAAGAGTGCCTTTATCGGCTTCTTCAAATTTACCAATACGTTTGGCGACAGCGCCTGTAAAAGCGCCTTTTTCGTGGCCAAAGAGCTCTGATTCAAGCAAATTTTCTGGAATGGCTGCGCAATTAACAGCGACAAAAGGCAAATTAGCACGACGAGATTTTCCGTGAAGATAGCGCGCCATCACTTCTTTACCCGTTCCACTCTCTCCTGTGATCATAATACTGGCTTCACTCGGCGCGACTTGATCCGCTAATGCAGCAACATTTTTCATCACATCATCGCGGTATATGAAATTTTGGTCATCTTCTGCAACAGCCTGTAAGACAGCAGCAATCATATCGGCTTCTGGCGGTAGTGGGATATATTCCTTTGCACCGCTTCGGATGGCCGCAGCGGCTGTTTTTGGATCTGTTCCAATGCCACAGGCCACCACTGGGAGGGCAAAATGCTCTGCTTTTAAGCGCGGAATGAGGTTAGGGATGTCTACAGAGATTTCAACCATCAATAAGTCAGCGCCTTTGCTTCTTAAGATAGAAAGGGCTGTTTCAATATCATTTGCATGGGTGACTTGAGCCCCGCGATTCATGGCAATGCGGCTCGCAGCTCCCAATTGTCCATCTAATGTTCCAACGATCAAAAGTCGCATGATCTTTTCCTTACATAGCGCCGTTAGTCGGCTTTCTATTCTTATGGTTTAGTTGCCGCTTTTTCTGTTATTGAAAAAACGTTACCCGCTTAGCTGGGGGCAAAACTGTATTTAAGAGCATCTCAAGTCGACGGGGATTTTCTCTTCGTCGAATGGAGGCTGCGCCCATCGTATATAAATTATTAACCAACGTTTCTTCACTAGAGCAATGCTCTGTCTTTGCGGCTAGGGGGATAAAAACAAGATGAGCCATCAGAGCACCATAAAAGGTGGTTAAGAGGGCAACAGCCATCGCAGGACCGATTGCAGACGGGTCGTCAAGGGCTCCGAGCATTTTTATCAGGCCGATCAATGTACCTATAAGCCCCATAGCTGGAGCAACATCGCCGGCTCTTCGTAAAAAGGCAACCGCGCGCATATGTCGGTCAGAATTTGTACTAGATTCACGCCTTAGCACTTGCTCAATTTCATCGGCTGTATGGCCATCAACGATCAATTGTATGGCTTTGTGCAGAACTGGGCTTGATTTAACAGCAGGCAATAATTTTTCCAATTTAAGGTCGTCGTTTAGCCTGCGAGCTTCTTGCGCGATTTTGAGCATTTTTATGGCTTCTTCAGATAGATCAATATGGCCCCGTTGTAGCACTCTGAAGATATTGCTTGGCATTCCTATGATCTCTGAAAAGCGAAAACTAATACCTGTGACGGCAAAAGTACCAAAGAAGACAATCAAGATGCCTTGTAAATTAATGAACTTAAGGGGGTCGCCGCCAATCATTATAGCTGCAATAACTAACCCAAAAGCAGATAGCATACCTAAAAATGTACTCATAGAAGTGACCTCCCCAGTGGCTTCAAACCTTAGCCGCCATCAATTTTAATGATTTCTGTCATGGTAACACCCAAATGGTCCTCAACTAGAACCACTTCCCCTCGGGCAACCAATCTATTGTTAACGTAGATATCAATGGCTTCGCCAACTTTGCGGTCAAGCTCAATGACAGCACCAGGGGCTAGTTTTAGAAGGTTATTCACCTCTAATACGGATTTCCCAAGAACAGCCTGCACTTTAACCGGAACATCAAACACGGGCTCAAGCTCAGCACCTGTCCGCATGATGCCATCATCATGTTCAGCTAGATCAGGCACATTTTTTTCACTATTCAGCTCTTCTAAGCCTACGTCTTCTTCATCTGCCATTCTTTAACTCCCTGATTCCTCTTCCCCAGTGGGATTTTCTAGACCCAACAAGGGTTTGTTATACTCTTATGAGGCTTGTTCTTGTTCACCAACAAGTCCTGTCACAAAATTTGCTACTTTATCATTAATTGTTTGCTGAATTGCCTCAAAGTCTCGTTTAATTCCGCCATCGGCCCATTCAACAGCAATATCTTGAGGGTTAAAGGCAGGATCAGCGGCAAGAACTATTTCGCCCTCAAAGTCAGCACGTGATTGCAACTCTTTGATACGGTCATTAATGGCATCTGCCACATCGTTATTAACACGAATTATAAGTCTTGGTTGATCACGAAGATCATCAAAAATGCCCATGAGCAGTTTTTCAATCTCAGTAATTGGGGCTTTTTTTATTAGATTTTCTGCTAACTGTAAGCCTACCATATGTGCAATTTGAGCGCTCTCGGCAGACACTTGATTTTGAATAGTGTGAAATTCATTAAATAGACCAACAGTTGTCTGATGTAGTTGTTCCATGACTGCTTGAGTGGCTGATTCAATTTCTGAAAGCGCTTGGGCATGCCCTTCTTGAAAACCAGCTTGATGCGCAGATTGTTTGTCAGCATCGGCCTGTTCGCGAAGGTTACTCATCTCTTCTTCGTGACGATTGCTCGCTCCAGCATCAAAACTTTTGTCGAATGTAAATTTAACAGGTTCCATAAGTGTCCTAAGAAGCTTTTAGTAGATAAGCTCGTCTTCGCCTTTATTATCAGAAAGCATAATTTCACCAGCCTCAGCAAGATCCTTGGCTTTGTTCACCATATCCATCTGAGCTTCATCTACGTCTCGTAATCTTACAGGGCCCATGGCTTCCATATCTTCTTTAAGGATTTTTGCAGCCCGCTCTGACATATTTGAGAAGAATAAATCTCTTAGGGTGTCTGAAGCCCCTTTCATAGCGAGAGCTAAGCGGTCTTTATCGACATTTCTAAGAAGCGTTTGAACCCCGCCAGGATCAAGTTTGGCAAGGTCCTCGAATGTAAACATGAGAGCGCGAATTTTTTCTGCACTGTCTCTGTTCCGATCTTCGAGAGAGGCTAAGAAGCGCGATTCTGCACTGCGATCAAGATAGTTGAAAATTTCCGCGATTGTTTCGTGGCTATCTCGTCGTGATGTACGCGCTAAGTTATTCATAAATTCTACGCGCAAAGTTTGTTCTACTTTGTCGAGGATATCTTTTTGAACAGATTCCATCCGCAGCATCCGCATGATAACTTCCATTGAAAAATCCTCGGGCAGAACAGAAAGGACACGAGAAGCATGTTCAGGCTTGATTTTTTGAAGCACAACAGCAACCGTTTGTGGATATTCATTTTTTAAATAACTTGCGAGGACGACTTCGTTTACATTCCCAAGTTTGTCCCACATGGTCCGACCAGCAGGGCCTCTAATCTCGTCCATAATCTGCTGAACTCGGTCCCCGGGTAGAATTTTACCAAGTAAGCGTTCAGTGCTTTCAAAGGAACCGTTTAAGTTACCTACTGTGGAGACTTTAGAGGCAAATTCAATAAAAAGCTCTTCCACAGAACCTGCTCTAAGAGAGCCAAGATTAGACATATGTTGAGATAATTCTCTAATCTCGTCGTCTGTTAGGATTTCCCATATACCACGCCCGGTTTCCTCGCCAATTGCAAGCATGAAAGCTGCTGCTTTTTGGGTGCCGGTCATTTTTGCAAAGTCTTCAATATCAGCCATTGCCTACCATCCTAACTCTAATCTTCATACAACCAACTGCGGATGATCGCCGCAGATTCAACAGGACTTGTTGCAATAATTTCAGAAACCTTTTTCAAGGCACTATCCTGAATACGGCCCTCAACTTGGGCCACGTTAATCTTGGCTTCAATGCCCATATTCTCTTCGACAATTTGACCTGTTTGACGCGCTTCAAGAACTTGTTGGGTGGCTTCTTCGTCGCCCTCGGCTGCAGCAGCAATGACCTCTTGAGAAATGGGTTGGCCATCAGCTGTAATGAGAATAGGTGAAGACATGGTCGCTTTATTCTCTATTTGGTCCGGATCTGGTTGTTGTACTTTATCCGGGATTGCTTCGATTAGCTTCCCGATAAGAGGTCTTACGACAAGAAGGAGAGAAAGAATAGCCAGCAAGCCCCAGACAAGAGTGGAAACAAGCGGCATAAGATCTTCTTTACTGAAACCTAAGACTTCAAGAGGTTCAACATCCTCTTCGATCTCAGGTTCTTCAGCGAATAACATTTGTTCTACCTGCAGACGATCGCGGCTGTTGGCGGCATTCTGTGTATCAATTTCAATTGGAATAGAGGCGATCACAAGGTTACGGATCCTATCCATCGCGGTCGTATCTCGCTCAATAGGTGCGAGAAGTTGACGTGTGTTCGGGTCAATAGGACGTTCATAATCAACGAGAACAGAGACAAACATCTTTGTAATTTCGCCAGGTTCTCTAACAGTAGTACGCTTAGTCACTGAGTTTTGGAAATTGGTTTGCTCTGACGTTTTGGTGGAGCTATTGCCAGATCCAGCCCCCGCGCCCGTTGTCCCTGGTTGTGTATTGCCGACAGTTGCTTGACCACCTTCAGGATTAAGATCGTTACTTTCCTCTTCTGTGGTTTGCTGCCCAATGACAACCTGACCGTCCGGGTCGTAGACGGTGGCATTCTCTGTCACGCGTGACGTGGTCATCTCAAGTGTGACATTAGCTTGTACGCGTCCAAGGCCTACAACACGTTCTAACTGCGTTTCAATTCGATCCCTGAAGAGCGCTTCTTTTGTTCGGCGAATGTCCTCAATATTGCTGGCATTGCCCATACGATCCTGACCAGAGCCATCTGTGAGGCGTCGGCCGGAGGTTTCAACAACTGTTACACGGTCAGGTGACAAGCCAGGAATGGAGGATGCTGCAATAGACTGCATGGCTTGTGCTTCAGAAAGGCTGACACCACCCCGCGCAGGAGTAATCACAACAGAAGCTGTTGCTTCTTGGGTAGATCCAAAAGCACGGCGTTCAGGGAGAACAACATGCACACGAGCATTGGAAACACCTTTGAGTGCTTTAAATGTTTTCGCGAGTTCGCCCTCTAGGGCTCTCTTCTTGTTCAGATTAAGTTCAAAGCTGGTCTTACCAAAAGTGCCGGCTTCGCTATCAAATAATTCTTTATAACCAGGGACAGTTCCACTCATGCCTTGCTCGGCCAATTCCATCCGCAAAGTACGTGCGATGCTGCTTGGCACTTGGATGGTCCCACCGCCTTCAGCACTATAATCAATATTTCGTGCCTGCAAGGTTGTAATGATCCTGTTTGAGCTGTCTTGATCTAAGTTCGTATAGAGCACTTCCATGGGGCCTTTGGCCACATTGCCTATAATCGCTGAAAATAGAAAGACAACTATAACACCGACAACGCCAAATACCATAAGGCGCACAGTGCCAAGATTTTTAAAGAACTGAATAATTCCGTCCATTTTTTCCCTCTCACTCTTTAGTCCGCGACATTACTCGTTAATCATTTAGTCAGGAGTGAAACCATACTTCAATCGCAAAGAGTTTAAATGCTTTTGGCGTATTTTTACTCAAATTGGTAAAGAGTGTGTTAATTCTAGGAAAAATTTGCCTAGAATCAATTAAAAAAAACGACGAATCTTATATTTTTTCTGAAATATTATATATTTAGGAAGAAAACCTCCTGTTTTGCGTCATAAACACTTAACTGTGATCTTAGCGATATTTCTGCAATTTTGTAATTTTCAAGGCATTTATGCCATTCGTCTTAATCGCATTTTCCCAAGAATCAAATTCTTCCTCGCTGATTTCATACAAATCGCACGCATCAGTTTTCGATAAAAGGCCGAATTGAACACCTTGTATCACGGCCGCTTTTCTTCTTGCAATCCATCGTGAAGTATTCGCAGCTGGTAAATCTTCCAAAGTCATTTCTTTTTTATAACTTTTCCTTATTCTCTGCATATTCATATCAAGTACTCCGTAGTACTCGACCCACAATGAATTATATAAGGATGTGTCTTAAGGAAGATTGAAAGAATAGAAGATTGTTGTTAAGTTTTTATAAAGCATAACAAAGAGTTAACCAGAAAAAGGGTGCTGGCAACGTCAGCTGCCAGCCCCCTAAGGAGAGATTGTGAAGCTTAAAAAGACTTAAAGTCTTGTTAGCTCTTCTAAAATCTCATCTGATGTGGAGATAATCCGTGTAGATGAGGAGAACGCTCTTTGAACCTTAATCAGTTCAGCAAACTCGTTCGCTAGATCTACCGTAGATAACTCTAGTGTATTTGATGACACTTTACCCGCACCTGCTGACCCAGCCTCTTTAAAGCTTGGCTCACCAGAAATATCGGATCGACCATAAGCATTACCTTGGCGTCTGATCAGGCCATCCGCATTATTGAATGTTGAGATTGGAATGCGGTAGCGGGTAAGTGAAAGGCCACTGTCAAAGAGCGTTGTTACATCACCGTTTGATGCGATTTGCACGCCAACCACATCACCAAAGGCGGCACCATCGACTGTTTTAGAAAGAAGGGAAGTAATCGCCCCTTTTTGGTTGATACCGCTAGAGTCTGATCCGTTACCAAAGTCAAAACCAATGGTGACATCTTCTGAACCATATGTGCCTGCAGCCCCATTATCAAATTCAAGAGTGAGATCTGGTGTTGATGATAAGTCAACAGGATAGGTAAGGCCAGATGCAGCGCTTTCTGCTGTGAATTCAGAATTTGCAAGATCGAGCGTACCGTCCCCGTTAAATTCTAGAATACCATAAGCCACAAGGCCATCCGTGCCGTGAACAGCACTATCCAGAGTGTCGGCAAAAGCATCTGGTGCATAAATTTCATAGGTCCATTCATTCACACCTGATTTTACAGCCGCTAACCTGAGTGTGACTGTATTACCTTGAGCATCGACTACATCAATATCTTCTTCAAAGTCATCGCCGGCGATAGCAATTGTACCGTCCGCTATCTCACCAGCAGTATATCCATCTCCTGCAACTTCAGCAGCATAGTCTGTATTCACATCTGAATTGGCAGAGAAATTTGCTCGTAGAGAAATACCTGCTGTGGCTTCGGCTTCACCAGTCTGACTAATAAAGTTGATGGGCTCGAGTGCAGTTTGCTGCGATGAGTTCACAGGGGGTAACCCGTCAGAGTCTAACTCCCAACCCATCAAATATAGACCCGCTGTATTTTTCAAAAATCCAGATTGATCCTGAGTAAAACTTCCTGCTCGGGTGAAGATGACTTCTGAAGTGTTGTTAGCTTCCTGTCGCACAGGAAAAAAACCGTTACCGTCCACCGATAAATCTGTGGAAGATCCTGATGGTTGAAGCAAACCTTGCTTTGAGACCAGTGTTTCTGTTGTCGATTTTACACCCCCGGGTGAGTAACTCGCAATCGCGGCAGTTTCTGTCACCAGTGTCGAAAATCTAGAGCGGGATTCTTTATATCCCACCGTGTTTACGTTTGTAATGTTGTCAGCGATCACACCTACAGCTTCTGAAAAACTCTGTAGTCCTGATACGCCTGCAGCCAACGAAGTGAATGCCATTTTATCTCTCCTAAATATACTCGCTTCACAATTGTCACTTGTTGCTTTCTGCTTTAGACCCGAGCATTTTGCCCGAGGGTGGTGTTATTGAAATAACACCTTAATTTGAGGTTATATATGCCTTAATTTTCAGGCAGCATCACACTCAGAATATCTGATTTTGTTACTTGTAACCCACCTGCTAGGAAGGTTGGCTCATACCCTGTCAAAGAAACTTCAGATATTCTTTGTTTCACTTGAGTAGGGATATTGATGTCATTGCCTTCACTATCAAAGGCAAGAACCCGTAATTCATAAATACCTTCTGGGGCTGTCTCACCCTCAGTGGTCATGCCGTCCCAAGTAAAGCTCTTTTGACCGACGAGGGTATCGGCATCATAAGATGCAACTTGATTGCCCACTTGATCGAAGACAGCAAGGCCAGCTGCAGTCACATTGGGCTGCATCTGATAAGTCCAGTCAAGGGTGCCGTTCTCCAATTGACCAAAGCCGCCATCAATCACAACATCTCTGCCTAAATAACTGGTGACATCCGCATTAACGCTTGACGTCATCAGGCTGGTCAGATTTTCTAAATTCTGATTGGTCTGAATTTGTTGTTCAACGCTTGTAAATTGGACAATCTGGTTCGTAAATTCAGTGCTGTCCATCGGGCTCGTGGGATCTTGGTTCTGCAATTGCGTCGTCAGAAGTGACAGGAAATCTGTATATTCCTGATCAAATTTATCTGCACTTTCCTGCGATCGGCTGGTCGCTGCAGTGGACGTTAAAGCTGAAATTGCATCGGTCATAACTTTGTCTCTTCTTTGTTAAATTCTTATATCAAGGCCAGTTTCGGCTGTTACATAAGGGAGGATGTCATCTAGACTGATTTCCTCTTCTTCAGGCCATGGTATATCTTGATCATTCAGTGATCGACTATCGCTCTTACTGTCGCCTGATGCTTGGTGTTCCATCGATTCTTTTTGTACAGCTTCAGCCCAAGTTTTTCCTGCGCTTTGGCCTTTTTGCTCATCTAAATCAAATTCAAGACTGGATCGGCTTACCTTGTGCCCAGATTGTTCAAGTATGCGCTCGATGCTACGGCTGTCCTTTTGAAGCATGTCCAAAGTTTCAGGCCGCTCTGCTAAGATGCGCGCTTGAACAGATCCATCCTTAATAAAAGTGAGCGACACTTTCACAGCGCCCAGTTCTGCAGGGCGAAGGCTAATATTAAACTGATTATTTTGGGCATTGGCAGCTTTTGTGACAGCTAAGCCAACTTGGTTCGCCGCGTGATGACCTAGGGCCTGCTGCGTTAACGTAGGAGTGCTTGTGGAAAACCCAGTCCCAGCGAAACCATCGCTCCGTAGACCATTCATGCTGTTCATCCCGCTTGAAATCGACCCGAAAGCAGAGGATTGTTCGTTGAAAAGGGAGTCGGCAAAAACTGTGGTCGCGCCGTCACTGGCCCACTTAAAGGCAGCAGTTTGTTGCAAGGGCATTTGCTGACTTAAGGCGGCTTGATTATGCTGCTGTCCGAAGTTGCCATTTTTACTCATGCCGCTCTCAGTGGAAGGTGAGTGAATTTGACGCATGAAATCCGTGTCATTTTCAAGCTTAAAGCCTGCCTCCGATGAGAGTGCTTTTAAACTAGATGAAAAACTCTCAGGTGCTGCTTTATTGGTCATGGCCATCGCTTGCATGACAGGCAGAGCGAATGCCATAGACGTTTGCTGTGCTGGCTGTCCTGACCCTTGCTCTAAGCCAGTTGGTGCCGCCCCTTGTGCCGTAAGTCCTGTAGCGTGACCAGTTCCAGCCGCGAGAGAGCTTTGCATTTGTTGTGCAGTTTGGGCAGCGGTCGTCTGAGCGGCGCTGGTTGAGAGTTGCTCAACAGCTTTGGTAGATTCAGCTGTTTGGACGAGCGTCAGACTCCCATCAGCTAGAATTGAAAAGGGTTGGGTTTGGCCCTGCAGCGCGAAGGGAAGAGGCGCTGCCTTCTCTAGGGTAGGGGCAAGGGCTATAACCTGAGCAGGTTTTGCCTCGGACCCTAACGTTAACACCGCAAGGTCCGGTGCTTTCATAAGGGGTGTGAGGCCTTCTTGGGCAGCCTGTTGTTGCGTACTAGAGGAGCTTATTGATGGAGAAACTCTTGAAAGGGCAGCATCTAAGTTGCCAACTAGGGTCGTTTCTGCCCCAAAAGAGACTGACGCCTTAATACCCAAATCATTCTTGTTTAGAATTTCCTCTGGACTTTGAGCCGTAGAAAAGAGAGCTTCAACCTGTTCGAAGGGATCGGTTAGTGGGTCTAAATCATAGGGGGCTGAATTTATACCGGCCTGATGGGAAGCTGTATTTGAAATGAGTGTAGGTAAGGCGCTATAGTTGTCAGAGCTGATTGCCGTTAGCTCGTCAATGTTTATCTGGCCCTCGACAAGGTTTATCTGGCCCTCGACAAGGTTTATCTGGCCCTCGACAAGGTTTATCTGACCTTCGACAAGGTTTATCTGGTCCTCATTAAGGTTTGTTTGGATTGCCCCTTGAGTTGGATGAGGGGCTTGCATAGTCGGTGTGCTCAAAGCAGACCATGCCTTCAGATCTTGAACGGGCAGCATGTGTGGGTTATTCACAGCGGCTTCAGCGATTTTGATCAAGCCTTCTGCATTCATGTTGGTACCTAACGCGGGAATTTTCCCTGCTGTCGTGCCAACAGCCGAAGGGGTTTGGTCGCCTTGATTTTGTATAATATCCCCTTGATGCATCATTTGCATAAAAGCCAGTTGTGAGGCAGGTGAGGATTCTGATGAGGCCGATGGATCAACTGAAAGTCCCTCAAGCTGAATCGGATCAACTGAAACGGTTTGTCCAAGCGTTAAAGGATCAATCGATAAAGCTGCCAGTGCAGTATTGAACTCAGGGCTGGCTGGATCAATCGCTGTCATTAGAGCAGGGTTCTGTTGCGGACCTCCTGATGCATTAGGCGTCAGGATATTCATCATATTTGTCACTGCGTCAGTCATAAATAAACCAAACTAAACTGGAGATGCAGCACTTCTTGCGAGACATATAGGCATTTTGCCTTCAAATTTACATCCTATGATTAGCAAGTTGGATGCCAGTTTTTAGAAGGCCTTGATTTACAAGAGATTATACGAGATCAAGGTACATTGTTCGAATGTTAAATCACTCAGATTAGACAGAGAAAGGTCCGGACGAGAAAATTCTTGCCCATTGGGCGGTATCTTCTGCCTGACGTTCGGTTGCTCTTGCTCTTTCACAAGGAAACGCTTATATCAGAGCCAAATTGTTAAAGGTCATAAAGATGAGTACTACTGTAAATAGCTTAGGCTTTCAGAAATCTCCGGCAGAGACACGGGTGGTCGTCGCCATGTCAGGGGGGGTCGATAGCAGCGTCTGTGCGGCACTCTTGAAAGAAGAGGGATACGATGTTGTTGGGATCACGCTCCAATTGTATGATCACGGCATTGCCATTCAGAAAAAAGGGGCATGTTGTGCCGGTCAAGATATTCACGATGCGCGCCGCGTCTCTGAAATGCTTGATATTCCGCACTATGTCCTGGATTATGAAAATCGCTTTAAAGAGCAAGTGATGGAAGACTTTGCAGATAGTTATATTAAAGGGGAGACGCCTATTCCCTGTGTGAAATGTAACCAGACAGTTAAATTTAAGGACTTGTTAGATACAGCGAAAGATTTAGGCGCTGACTGTATGGCGACGGGACATTATGTCCAGCGGTCCCTTATCGAGAACGGCAAGTCCACGATGTTGAGGGGAGCGGATATGGGGAAAGATCAGAGCTATTTCCTGTTTGCCACGACCCAAGAACAGCTCGATTTTTTACGATTTCCCCTTGGTCATATGGATAAGGCCGAAACCCGCCGTCATGCAGATCGTTTTGGCCTGATCGTGGCTGATAAACCGGACAGTCAGGATATTTGCTTTGTACCAGAGGGCAAATATATTTCCGTGATTGAGCGTATGAGACCAGGAGCCCTTAAAGCCGGAGACATCGTCGATATTGACGGCAATAAAATGGGTGAGCATGATGGGATTGTCAAATACACGATTGGACAAAGGCGCGGACTGAATATTGGCGGGACAGTTGATCCATTATATGTGGTGAAACTTGATCCTAAGACAAACCAAGTGATTGTTGGCCCAAAAGAAGCTCTTGAGACGTCAGAAATTTTGATTAAAGAGATGAATTGGCTCGGCGAAGATGTTCCGGAAGAAGGCCTTAAGGTTTCCGCGAAAGTAAGATCAACTCGGCCCGGAAAGACGGCGACTTTGAAGCTCGGAAAAATGGGGATGGCTCGCATTATTCTTGATGAGCCAGAAGCCGGGGTTGCTGCGGGACAAGCAGCTGTCTTTTATCGTGAAGATCGCTTGCTTGGTGGAGGCTGGATCAATGCCGCCATCAGCAATGACCCCAGATTGCAATAGGGCTTTACCCCTTAGGAAACGCGCGCGAAAGTATGAAGGCGTTCTCTCTGAGCGGCTGTCATTCCAGGATAAGGGGGAAGGCTTTCGATCGGACGTGGCTCTTTGATCTTTAGCTGTGGTTTAATGCCAGATTCTGCTTTTCCGGCGGCCTCTTGCGGTATCTCTTGAGCTGGAGCGATGGGCGCTCGGCGCTTGGTCACTTCAGCTTTATACATTTTGTTTTCGGTTCTTTTGGCCAGAATCGCTGTGGCTTTGCGCGGTTTTCTAATGATTTTTTGATCTTTTAAGATCAAGTCTGCCGTTTCGTGGGGAGCATGAATTTTCATGCTGACTTCGCCCCGCTTCTTACGCTTTTCAACCGCTTGATTTTTAAGGGTCTCTGCCATATGCGCATTTTTCGCCATCACAGCCACACCTTTCAACGGTTTTGGTTTCTCCAAGACAGAGGCATAAATGGTTTTCATGCGATCACTAACCGCTTTAAGCGAGAAAGGCGGGACAAGAATATGCTCGATACCCATGGCAGCGGCTTTTATTGCCGCATTGCGGGAAGGATTTTCCATGAGAAAGATACAGCGACTTTGTGCAGTGATAAAGCCCTTGTCTACCATTTTCTTATAGAGATCCAACCCATCGCCGTCAGGCAATTCTTGGGCGATTAAGAAGAAGTGGTATTCTTCATCATATAGCTCGTTCATCGCAGCTAAGCTATTGGTGGCTATGGTAGTTTTGACTGAGCCAGAGCGTTTGATATACTCATAAATTGGATGGGATATATGATCGTTACCAATGCAAATTAAGGCTTTAATTGCAGGCAATTCCTTTTCATACATTTCATTCATACTGAGCTCCTTGATCCCTATATTATCAAATGCAGACCCTAGGGTCATTCTTTTTCTAGGGTAAAACTTTGCAAGCAATGTGCCAGCTCTAATCATGAACTTTTTCTTGTCCGCATGAGGAAATGTAAAAAAACAAAAAAACTGTCATCAGATGCTTGACAGTGAAGATGGGGAGCAGTATACACGCCCTCGCTTCTGACGGAAACCGTTAGGCATTGTTCTGAGTATCATGTCCTTTCAGGTCCCGATTTGGCTTTATCTATATGGCGGAGTAGCTCAGTTGGTTAGAGCAGTGGAATCATAATCCATGTGCCGGGGGTTCAAATCCCTCCTCCGCTACCAATTTTAAAAGTTAAGCCCTTGACTTCAAAGTAAGTCGGGGGCTTCTTTTTTTTGCGCGCATCGGTTTGGTCGGAATTTTGTGCCAATAACCTGTGCCAAAATGCACATCTAGAAGGCAGTTCCTCAATTTGGAGGGTATCAATGCCATCATTAAATTACCTATATCGCCGCAACGCGGTTTACTACTTTCGCAAAGTCATTTTATGCGGCGGTGAAAAAATAGAACTGCGCCTATCTTTAAAAACGTACTGCAAGACACTAGCTAAAAGTATAAGTGATTATTTAGTAGTGTTTATTGAGGAAAAAAGTGTGGTCGAGTTAAAAGGGCGTGGAAATTTTTTAACATCAGAGCAAAGAATAGAAGCCTTTAAAGATGTCGTTTCTTTTGAGCGCGATAGACTGTTGAACCAGTTTCAAGCTGAACTGAAAATGTCTGACGACAATGAAGCCACACTACAGGAGTATATCTCACAGAATAATCAATGGCGGACTATTCACAGCGCTTTACCTAGCCTATTTAAATATGAAGGAAACCCTGAAATCAACAGTTCGGAGCTACGTGGGGAATTGTCTTCTCAAATGATTGCCTCCCAGCTTGACACAAGGGGCGTCGCAGCAAGATACCGTGATCAAATTCTTGATCAGTTTGAGCTGTTGAAAACTTCTAGTGTTCGTAATGATGTTTGGAAATTGGTATGCGAAGCAATAGCAGAAGCAGTATTGCAAGCTAATTTAAATGTTTTAGGTGAGGAAATTGATAAGCCTCATAAGGTTGAGAAATATTCCATTCAAACACAACTTAGTACAGAATCCCGCCCTGAACTCGAACAATTACCAGATCAGAAAAATATAGCACCAAGAATAAAGTTGCTTGAGCGTTTCCTGACATTTGAAGAAGATCAGGTGAGCGGAGGTCAATGGGGTAATAAGGGCGGTAAGGATTATAAGACTGCAATCGTTAGATATACTGAAATTTATCCTGATGACACAGTAGCTGATGTAACACAGGAAAAATTGTCCAATTTCCTTAAATGCCTAGAAAACAAAGAAAAAAAGAAAGGATTTGTTGTAGGACAAATGCCTAGTGCCTTAAAAGGCGACGGGCTATCGATTAACAAGATCAATGGATCAATTACTGCTTTAAAAATGCTCCTGACAGACGATAGAAAGAAAGGGTACATTGTTCCGACAATTGAATGGGACCTTCTCAAAACTACGAAGCGTGATTATCGATCAACAAAAGAAAGAACAGAATACATCTTGGTAAGTGATGCAACTAAGCTTTTCAGTACTACGATCTATACAGGATCGCGCGGTGAGAAGATTGACGGCCCTAAAAAAGTTAGTCCTAGATTTGAAGCAGGGCGGGCCATCTATCAAGACGCAGCATATTGGGTGCCTCTACTGCTTTGGTATTCTGGTATGAGGCCAAGTGAAGCTTGTGGTTTAATGACGAGTGACTTTCTGGAAACCTCAGGAACTTTGTGTGTGGTGATACGCTCTAATCTCATGGGAAATATTAAAAAGAAAACAAGCCTAAGGGTTATTCCAGTTCATCCAGAGCTAGTGAGATTAGGGTTTAAAGAATTTGTGCTGGCAACGCATATGGCTGGAAGAAGAGCTCTTTTCCCAGAGCTTATTCCTACCAGTAGAACTACAGCAACAGGGGATGTTTTTAATAGGCTTATTTGGACGAAGATGAGACCAAAGTTATTTGGAGATATGAAGTATCCTGAAATGACGCTAGGAGGATTTCGTCACTCAGTGGAAACTCTAGTAGGGAGGGTGAAAATTGACGGTAGACATATTGAGAGTCGACATGTGGCAGAATTCTTGGGCCGCAATGACAATAAAACAACGCTAGGTGATGTTGTATATAATGCTGGGGGCTATATGCCTGTTCTAAACGACATCAACGCTGTGATCCCTATTGTGACCAGCCATTTGAAGCTTGTGCCGATCAAACTTATTTCTAACGCCAATATGATTGGCCGATCAGAGAGTTTAGGGGACAATGACTTTCATCCATTACCAAATCGTGATTTTTGGTCACGCGCACATCTGGAAATGATGGATGCGAATGCTGCTGACTTTGAACGGTATATGAAAAAGCATGATCTAGACCTATTGTGCATGTAGGTTTCTGTATCTGAAAAATACTAATTTTCCTGTATAGTGGTTGTATTGGTGACAATTTTGTGGAGAGTTTCGATTTGATATGCAATTATTAACTTTTACACCTAAAAGTAATGGAAAATAAATGTACATTTCAAATATATCTATCGAAAATTACAAAGGAATAGGGCAGAAAACAGCTATCCATTTAAGGCAGGGGCTTAATGTTATAGTTGGGGAAAATGCTTCAGGAAAAACCTCAATAATTGATGCCATACGATTGCTTTTGAGGGAAGATGAATTTGGTTATACTCCTGTATCAGAAAGTGATTTTCACAAACCCTTCGAAGTAAGCGCTCAAGCCTCTGAAAGTTTTGTTATTCAAGCAAGCTTTGCAGGATTAACTAAGGATGACAAAGTTACTTTCTTACCTTGGTATGATATAGACCAGCACGCCACATTAAATTTAAAAGTAGAAAATAAAGAAAAATACGGTCGCTTTAAAAGACACGTTTGGGGTGGCAGTTCAAAATCTTCGGCCTTTGAATGGGAATTGTTCGAAAAGTTCAATTGCATTTATTTACCGCCTCTTCGAGATGCTGAAGCAAAACTTAAAGAAGGAAAAGCTTCTCGACTGGCTAAATTACTTAAAAATATAGAAGCAAAAGCCCTTAAAGAACTTAAAGATAAAGGTGAGATACATTCATTAGAAAAGAAGGTTCAATCATTCAACCATGACATCGCAACAAGCGATGATCTTCCAATAAAAAAGATGAATGACTTAATCAAGAGTAAGCTAACAGATGCTGTTGGTGAAGTATTTGGTCAAGATACTCATATTGGATTTTCAGAAGTAGGCTTTAATAGAATTGCGGAAAGTTTACGGTTGTTTTTCTTCCCAGACTTCATAAGTGATGGAACAAACAAAGATTATTATCGCTCGTTAAATGAGAATAGCTTAGGTCATAATAACTTATTATATTTAGCAACCGTATTGGCAGAATTGATAGACTCAGGTGAAGAGGATGAACGATTAAAAGTATTGTTGGTCGAAGAGCCTGAAGCCCATCTTCATCCACAGCTTCAAATAAGACTTTTAAAATATCTTGAAGAGATTTCAAAAAATGAAACATCTCCTATACAAGTAATAGTTACGTCACACTCACCTGTGTTGGCATCTTCAGCGTCAATTGAGAGCCTTATCCATATTTCCTCAGGCAACACAAGTAGCATCAATGCAACGCCAATAATATGTACAGGTATTGATAAAGATATTAAGCATGAAATTGATGGTAAAGAAGACGTTTTAATACCTGCAAGTAATTTGTTTTTAAGCAGGTGGCTGGATACGACAAAATCAACCTTACTATTTGCCAAGGGTGTTATTTTGGTCGAAGGCATCGCAGAGGCTTTTTTAGTACCACAATTAGCAAAAAGCATCCTTAAAAATTATAATGAAGGCAAAGACAAAAAAGATTTGTTGCCAGACAGTTTAGAAAAGGCAGGTGTTAGTATCGTCAATATGAATGGTATATATTTTAAGCATTTCATGCGTCTTTTCTGTAATTTTGGCAAGCAAGACAAAGATTGCCAAAACATAGAAATTAGATGCGCAGGGATTACCGATAAAGACCCTGAAAAGTTGAAAGACGAAAAGGATGAAAAAACGATACCCGCTACTCCAATCGATCCTGATCACAATGACGGTAAAAATCCTGTTTTAAACCTTTTAACGAAGATTAACTCATCAGATTATTGTCGATTATATACAGGAGCATACAAGACACTAGAATATGACTTGGCTATGGAAGGTAACAACCTTCAGGTCATGGCAAAAGTCTTACAGGATAATTGGCATAATCGTGGAACAGTTTACAAAGAGATTAAAAGTATAGCAGAGAAAGAATGGAATGATGAAAAGCCTCAGATAAAGGGGAGTAATGCAAATATCATTCTAAAAAGAATTGAAGATAATAATATGGGGAAAGGGTATTATGCGCAGTTATTATCTGAAGTATTACAAGAAGATAGTAATTTCACGATTCCTGACAACATAAATAAAGCTGTCATTTGGGCATGTGGAGGCAGTGTTGATGACTAATAAATCATCATTACTTAATGCATTATGTCCTTCAGGAACTAAACATAAAAGCTGTAATAAATGCCAATCTTACGGGGCATGCCGTATTGATGAAAAAACTGAGGAACAATTAGACTATATTTTTTCATCAATAGATGAATCTACATTTCTTAAGGCTTGCCCAGGAAGTGGAAAAACAGAAGTAGTCGCAATAAAAGCTGCTTATGAAATTTCTAGGTGGGAGATAAATGGCGGCATTGCAATTCTATCATTTACTAACAATGCAGCAGATGTCATCACAGATCGAATTTCTGAATTTACAGGGTTGAGCAGTATCGTTTACCCACATTTTGTTGGCACCTTCGATAGCTGGTTACATTCTTATATTGCTCACCCTTTCCTGCATCATCTCACTAAATATAATGGAGAGGATCAAAATGATCTGGATAGGTCGTTCAGATTAATTGATCCATCATCAGAAGCGGGGTTTCTTAATAGTTACTCTACTAAGTATCAATATAATGGGACTGGTACACCATTCGCTAATCAGTACCATTATGATGTTTCAAGTAGCCAATGGGAATTTGCAAGTGGAAAACGCACTGTAGATTCCGCTAGAAACAGTATGACTTTAGAAATATGGCAAAATACTGAATTGTTAAATACAAAAAAGAAATTTTGGGAAGCAGGCTTTGCTAATTATCAAGATATAGAGCTTATGTGTAAAGAGTTGCTCGATAAGCAAGATGAATTATGTGATTTCTTAGCAAAACGTTTTCCTTGTATTTTTGTTGATGAAGCCCAAGACCTATCTGCTGGGCAATTAATTATATTGCAAACTTTACATGACAAAGGAATTTCTATCAATTTGGTAGGGGACCTAGATCAAGCAATCTATAACTTTAAAAAAGTTGATCCCAGTTTAGTCCAAAATTTTGCTGATGAAAATAAGATGAAAGTATTGAAGTTAACAAATAACTTTAGAAGCCATCAAGGTGTTGTCGATTTCTGTAATAAAGTTATTGATTTAAGTACTCCAATAAAAGGCAATGCCAAAATCCCTGCTTTAGATTGCTTTTATGTATTATATGACAAAAGGAACATTAGTGATCTATCTGAAAGTTTTGAACAATATCTAGAACGTGATAATTCAGGTCTATTTAAAACTTCAGCTATAATCACACGAGGTCATTCGATGATCTCTAGAATGCGCCCTGCATCAAATGCCAATCTAAAGCCCTCACATGAAGTCGCTTTAGCTATTAAAATTTGGAGTGAAGGTGAGGAGGAGAGTTTAATTGATGCGCTAAAATTGATGGGAAAATTCTTAGCCAATAAATATTTTAATGATAATTCAGCTAGCCCCTCCAAATTCCATTTACCATCAATTGTTTCTACAGCTTCTAATTGGCGTACATTTATTGCTTCTATTTTAACAAAGGTATGTGATGACAATGAGGTTAAAAACCTAGAACTGCAATGGTCAGCATGGGCAAAAAAGCTAAAAGTAACTCTTCATAATGCAGTCACTAACAGTCATTATTTGTTAGAATATAATGATAGATCATATCAGTTCAGCATACCTAGCAAGCTTGTTTTTAGCTCGCCAAGTGGTGATGCCAGTAAAAATGTTATTCAGACGATTAAATATGTAAAGCGAAACGCCACGAATATTCCTATTAGAACAATCCATTCAGTCAAAGGGGATACATTAGATGCAGTAATGCTCGTATCATCACCAACAAAGGGCAAGGACGGCCATTGGGAAAAGTGGTTGGAGGATAGTTCTCAAGAGCCAGCTCGATTTGCCTACGTAGCGAGCTCAAGGCCAAGAAAGTTACTCATTTGGGCGGTTCCTGAAGGCGCTGACGAGACTAAATTATCGACATTAGGATTAAAGAAACTGGATTGGGGGAATGTAAATGGCACACCCAGATGAAGATCGAGATTATTGGTATGCTGAACAAGCGGCCTATGATGAAATGGTAGAAGAAATAATCGAAGGTGCTCGAGATGAAATCATAGCTGATTTTCAGGATGAACGATTATCTTCATACTATAGAGCTAATAAGAAGTTAGCTGCGCCAGCTCTAGAATACTTAGAAAAAGCAAAAGCTATCTTAAAAGTAGATAGTACTGCTTCTTTTGTTTTTGCATTTGCGGCAACGGAATATTTCATCAAAAAAGTATTATTAGAACCCGTAGTTGCGGGATTTATTCATGATGAAAGTGTTGATGAGATCATTGCTCCGATTGTTATGCAAAACAAGAATTTCTTGAATTTGCTTTTCAAAATTCTTGAAAAATATGGCGTAAACCTAAGTGAAGAAGAGTTTGGTGATACAGGGCGAACCTTGAAACAAGAATGGGAAAGACAGAAAAAAATTAGAAATTCTGCAGTACATTCTTGTAATCCAGTATCTAAAGATGATGCGTATCTTGCTATTGAGCTTTCTGAGTATTTCACAACAGCCGTTTTTTCACATCTAGCTAGCGTATTAAACATCTCTACTTAAAGACACATGACAATGATCTCTATTTTATACCCAGAAATTATCAAATACATTCAACCATTTAATGGTGGGTATATACCTTTAAAAAATAATGAGACTGGCAAATGGTTTTTTGTAATAAAAACAACAAAGGAAATGATTTTAACAGCCCGTACACAGAATGAATTTAAAGTATATTTTTTAAAGGATTATGAGAATGATTTATACAGTTTAGGTTTGATCACTGCGTTCTTTGATGACCATGACGAACCTCTGACACTAACGACACCAATTTTTGATGATGACGAGTTAATGCTAAATATTTGTCATGCCCTTAATCAGTCCGAGTTTGATATATACTTTTTTGATGAACTTGACCGAGAAATAATGGGAATTTCAGCAATCAATGAAAAGCATGAAATATTTGGCAATCTTCTTACTCAGGCAAAGTTTTATAACTCAGAAAAAGGTGATGTTGTAGGCATATTAAAACGATTACAACGAAGATTTTCTGTCAGAGATGTTGCGGATGATGCTAATGCTTTTACTATCAAGTTCGAAAAAAGAATTTATCCTGATGATACGCTTATTATAGATGTCCGCGAAGAGTTCGACGGCTTTAATGATGATATGCAGTCGATTGCAATGACCAGTCTCGATCGAGATAAAAATCCTGGGGATATGCAAGAGCGTGATATAGCACTCCTCATGAGACGAATATTCGATAAATCTGAGATTTATGTAAATCCATACAGGATAGATACAGATAAGGAATTAACGGATATATTAGTTGTAACCGAGCATGAAGTTTTATTCATTCAAGCCAAAGATAGTCCTAATACGCCTAAGTCTCTTACCAGAAAGATAGATAGGAAAAGAAAAACCATAAAAAGGCATATATCGAAAGCAATAGATCAATTGTGTGGAGCAATGACCCATGCAAAAAACAACAATGGAATATCAATAAAAACTGCAACTAACTCAATTTCAATCATGAATTTGGATAAACAGCTTATTGGACTAGTTATTGTTAAGGAATTGTTTGATGACGAGTATAAAGAATGTAGTGACCCAGTTATAAATTTGATGGTTGATTTGGAACTTCCTGTGGTTTTGACGGACTACCCTCAATTACATCTATTAACAAAAAATTCGACTAGCTCAGATCATTTTTTTGATAACTTAATTGATATCGCTAATCACGCTCTTGAAAGAGGTGTGTTTCCTAAAATTGTTCATACAGGTAAAGCTTAAACTCCCCAAGCCAGTTAAACAGTCAGCTATGTCCGTCTTCGGTGAAAATTCATTTTCAAATTTATCAGGCTGACTTGATAATCAATTTGTTGTCGATGTGTTATTTAATATTTGAGTAGAAATAGAAATGTATGAAGAAATGATAATTATACTATTTTATTAAAAAACATAGTGTAACCTATTGGTTACAAAAGAAAAAATATTTATTCGGGGTTGCGGTGGTAGCAGTTTTTTGTTAATATCTAGATTGTCAGCTTCGATGCTCATTGCATACGTAATGGGTGGGAAAGTAAAAAAGCGCCAATGCCCAAGGGCTATGACGCTTTTTAATGAAGAGACACAAGGTCAGCTCCGATTCAGACCTGAAGCTTACCTTAAAGTCTCTTCACTGACAAATGAAAAATACGGTCAACATCTGTGTTGCAGGTGAAGTGTATCGTTTTGTTTGAATTTATTTAGAGGAGAAAACTGATGAGTTTTCACTATACAGGACAATTATGTCCAAAATCCATTTTTCATTTATTGTCGTCTGGCATTTGTTTGCAATACCGCCTGATGTCTGACGATGAGTTAAACCTTTTCGTTAAGAAAATGGTTTGTCTCATGATCAATGAAGGTAAAGACAGCCCAGAATACTCACCTTCAACAGACTTCATTATTGCTTTGCATGCTGTTGCAAATAGCTACGGCGTGGATACCTTGGATCATATTGAAGATCAAATTCGCCGATTTATCTTTACGCCTATGAGTGGCGAGAGCTTTAATGGCTTTGATGTGAAGAACCTTCAATTCTCGGCTGCATTCATCAAATGTACCAATAATGCATTTGCTCAAATCCAACCAACGAAAGACTTTGTTGAAAAGTCATTGTCTGTTATTTTCGACTTTACTGAAAGTCAAAAACACACATTCATGAGTAAGTGGAATGCCTAGGCTTAAGGCATCATCTGTTGTTGACACTGCTTGTAAAGCGGTGTCAACAATCCTCGTCAACAAGGTATGTCAACGACAGAATGTGGGTTTCAAGAATATTTCTTCGTTTACTGGACGCCACTCCTTATATCTTGAAACCGTTAGTATTGCAGGCTTAAACGGGCATCTAGTCGATGCTGTACCGTTCAATATTACCCCTGCAAATTGCCGCCTGTCTGGTCCTTACCTCAGTGAGGTGATCAGTCCCGACCATCCGAGCACTGAGCACTCTCTTGTGCGAGGAACGGCAGATTTATTATCTGCTGTTGACCGTCCTCACTCAAGGGCCCAAGGGCTTGCTGTACGCAATACCAACTCTCGGATGGTCGGGACCGCTTTGCAGTCCGACAGGCGGCGAGGCAGCCACCATGCCTACACTTGGGTGTACACATTGTTTTCCGGTTCTGGGGAACCTTCACTACCTCTTTGGTCGCAGTCAATTCAAGACTGGGGTCTTGATTTGCTGCGATCTCGTTTATGCCGTCTTTTATTTCTGACGGTCGGCAGACGAGATCAAAGATCATTCACCAGTATTTCATCTGCTGAAGTGTAAATGATCCTTGCCGTTACTTCAGCCTAGTGGCTTCCGCACGCTACGCGCTTGGCATCCCCTTCAATACCAATTTCGATATTCAGAATGGAGAACTTTATGTTTTCGCTATCGTCACATGACCTCGTACAATATTCTATCATCACACTCGCTCACTCAAAAGATTGGTTGTTCACCTATGCCTTTCTTATTGCCAGCCTTTTACCTGCACTTCATCGCACATCTGTCGTATGCAAAGGTGATAAATCATTCTTACCATCTGTTACACGACTACTATCGGGTGGTTTAATTGTTATCTTCTATACTGCTACATTCTTTGTTGGAACAGGCTTAATTGCAGCATTTATCACCAGATATGATCTCATCCTTCAGCTTAAACATCACTTTGAACAGGTTTATATGTATGGATTTGCAGGATTAGTGGTAGGTCTACCAACAGGCTTCGTATTGCGTCATTTGATTGCACGATATCTTGAGCCATACATGAATAGAAAGACCAAACGGGCACTTAAGAGTGTCGACAAGAAGGGGCTTACAGATGTCAGAGATTTGGCAAAATTATTTCCTGAAGTCATTAAATATGACCCCACAAAATACTTTCAGCAGGCTTTAAAACTTAACAAGGTTTTTCTGTGTTTAGATGAAAACCATAAACCAATTTTTTTGGATGAAGACTACTACCGTGAAACGAATGTTCAGCTTGTTGGTGCACCATCTGCAGGTAAAAGCATGGTATGTGCTATTGCTTGTTGCCAGAGAGTCCTTTCGGGCAGGCATGTTGTTGTCACAATTGACCCTAAGCACGATGTCTATTTGCCTGCATTACTAGAAAATTCGGCAAAAATTGCAGGTGTTCCTTATCGTGAAATTAACTTAAAAAGAGATCAACCACCTCAGTTTAATCCATTACATAATATAACGCCTGAAGATTTGTATGAGCTTTTAATCTCGGCGTTCGGTTTGTCCTTAAGCGATAAAGATAGTGATCACTATCGTATTAATGAGCGCGATCCATTATATACACTATGTTATATGATTGATGAGAACCCCAGCTTTCCAAAACTTTTGGATTTAGCAGAAGATATTAATGATGAGTTGGGTGATGTTTATAAAAAAATCAAAGAAATTGCACTGATTCCTGCCGTGCAGACTGATGCGCCGAATGATTTAGAGGAAATTCTCTCTTCACAGGGAGTTTGGTATTTTAAGGGTGCCATGCGGGATGATGCAGTGAAAATGCTTCAGCGTTTAATCTTTGCTCGTATTCCTCAAATCGTAGAAAATAGAGACGATAAATCCAGCCATGTTACTATCGTGGGAGATGAATTTAAATATTCATTATCGCGTGTAATTTGTGATAGTCTTGGGGCCCTAAGGTCAAGTAATGCCTCGTATTGGCTTTGTCATCAAAGTTTAGGTGATATTGAAATTGCGGTAGCAGGTCTGGAGCCAAAGGTAGTTTATCAGACGGTAACAGACAATACTGGACTTAAACTGTCTTATCGTTGTCAGAATCCAAAGACTGCAAAGATGTTCTCTGATCTAACTGGAACAATTTTGGTGGATAATGAAATTCAACAAACTGAGACCAATGAAGCTAATTCTGAACTTCATAAAAGAGGAAGAACATTAGCTCAAACTCAAGTGCCATACTTTTCAACTAATGTTCTTATGAACTTACCTAAGCGTTGCTGCCTTATTATGGGAGCAGGAGGCATTCCTCAGCTTGGGATTACAGCGCCTATCTTGATTGATCCAGTTCCCTATAAGCCAATCGTTACAAATCATACACCACCACGCAGTATTAATGACGAGCTAATGCCTTTCTCGTCTTTTGATGATGATTTACTGCCGAAAGGATAGACCATGACTATCTCTAACAATAAAAAGCATGAAATTTATATTATGATGGTTCTTTGCCACTTGAAAGTAAGTGGCTGGTCTTCACAGGATTTAATTCAGCTCTTGTGTGGGTTTAACTCCCGCCAAATGGCCCACCGTCTTTTGAGTAACATGGAGAAACAAGGATTGATCAGACGTCATCAATTTAGCTTAGATGATGGCAGACGCAAAACCATCTGGTCATTGAGCCCTCACGGGCTGGGAATGGCTCTACAACCCGACGAAGACTTATCTGCCTATAAGCTATTTAAGCCAGCAAAGTTTCATTTTGGCACGTATGACCATGAAGTCATGTTGCGTGAAGTTCAAATCCATTGCGATACATTTGGTTGGGCAGATTTTCATTATGAAAACACGATGAAAATCAAGGGACAGAAAAAGCCAGATGCGCTTGTTACAGATAAGAAAGGTCAGATTATCTGCATCGAGTGTGAAAGGTCCACCAAGTCGCACATTAGGTATCAGCAATTGACATATCAGCACATATTAAAGCTGAATAAGGGCGTATACCACAAGGTACTATACATCACACCTGATGATGCATTTAACCGGCGCCTTCAACAAATCATGATGGGTATTGAGAGTGTTAAACACAATCAACGCCTTATTAATATCAGAGATGAACACAGAAAACCGTTCACCTTCATCACTATGACGAAATTTCGTGAATATGCAGAAAATGCACGTGCTGACAAACAAGAAAATTCTGTCAGAAACGCACACTAGAAAGAAGAGGACAAATAACTATGTCTAAAATTACCGTTCTGAAAGCAATTAAGCTAGGCGCCACTAAAGATTTACCGGAAGGTCAATTAATCGCTAAAGCAGCTTTTATTCTCTCAAATTTGCATGAATATGATTTTATGAACCATCTACATATCACTAAAGAGGAATTTGAAAGCGAAATTCAAGAATTAGACGCTAATGTTTCATTCGTAGACTTTAACCGCATGTTAATGGTGGGTGCAAAACAACTATCTCCTGAAGGTGAAGAACTCTTACGTCAAATTTTTCTGCAGATAGAAGCAAAACCAATGTTTTTATCCCACTATCTATCCAGTGCGCTCAAGGTTACAAAAGAAGAAGAACAAAAGATGCTGAAAAAGGCTTTCGGTACCGAAGAGTCTTTTACCAATAATGATTATTTCTATTATTCTGAGCAAGAACGAATTACAAAAATAAAATCACAACAAGTATTCGACGAGGGTGGCTTAGGGTCGTCTGTAATTGCTGGCATTAAGCGGCTATTTAAATAACCGCTTACAAGAGTATATCTATGCCTTTCGTTTATTGGTTTTTGTCGGATGAAATCGCCATATAACTCTCTTTAATAGTTCAGTTCTATTCAGTTGACAAAAATCATTTACAATGATTCAATAGTGCTATTGGCACAGCTGTGCCAATAGCATGTTAACAATATGCTTTGAAGAACTAGGATTACTGTTGGTTTCAGACTGAGAGGGTATTGGTTTCGCTTCCCTCCTCCGCTACCAATTTTAAGATAAGCCCTTGATTTCAATAGAGATCGAGGGTTTTTCTTTTAGTGGTCCTTTAGGGCGTTCCGTTTAACCTTAAAATGACAGCTAAAAGCTCCCTCGCAGGAGTTTGAAGCTGCCAAAAGTGCAGAACTTAATCCGCCGTGGTGCGGTTTACTATCTCCGTAAGAATTTTCTCATTAATACAAGCTATTTTGATTTACGTCTATAATTGAAAACTAAAGAACAATGCTTAGCTAAAAGAATAAGCTACTGTTTATATTCATATATTAAAAGGTTTCGAGTGACAGAGTTTCTGAGATAGTCATCCGTTAAATTTTAATAATTAAAATATTATATTATATGCACGAATGCCATTATAAATGGCTCCACCTAAACAAGCTAAAGACAACATTTTTGTATAATAAGCCCTATTTTTCCAGCCTTCAAAATCATAAGTTTCATATAAACAGAAAAAACAATATGTTGCTAATAACAATGTAGGGACTGCAACAAATTCCATATCAATACGAGTATAAATGTCAAAACCTGTAAACACTCCAATACAGCAAGCAATAATCAACCAAAATTTTCCAGTTTTTACATGACTTGTATCAAGCGAAAAGTCATATTGCGCGGCTTCATCTGGGTCCATAAGAAATTTATAGTGAATAAACTGCCCCAAACCGTATAGAAACTGCAGAGGTGCTAATATGGCTAAAATATAAAGTAAATACTCATAAACAAAAACACCAATCAAAGTTGCAACTCCCCAAAATAGCCCAACTAACATATTAATAATACCAGGTTTATTCATTGTAATTCCTTAGGGGATAAAATTTATTTTTAATACAGTTTCACTTAATTCAGAGTAGAAAGTTATTAGCTGATAAGACTTATGTAAAGTTATAAATAATTCAAATTAATTTTAATAACTAGCCAAGTTAAAATTCAAATCACGTGCTTAATATTATTACTCAACTTACAAAGCATTAATAAAAAGTGTTTTTCAATTATTAATAATTTTAAAGGCCTTTAAGGCCGGGAAATTGACAAATAAGTAAGTAATTAGCTAAGTTATTTTTAAGGGGAGAATTTATGAATAATTTACTATCTAAAATCGTAATGTTTTTAGTTATTGTTACACTAGGATATGGATCATATTTCTATTACAATAACCTCAGAATTGATAAGCTATCTGAATTTAAGTACAATCTTTCTCAGGATATAAGCAACAGTCTGATTTTAACTTCCAAAATCAAGAAGCAAGTAAAGACATACGATCGTCTCGATCATTCTTTAAACTCAAAAGCTACAATTGTACTTTTATCAAATCTAGAAAACTCTCTTTTAAAATTAGAGAACAAATTTAAAACTGGGCCCGACATATATGAGAACTATGACACCAATATATCAAACTCAGTAAATTCTTATCTCCACTTTAAAGAAATAGATAAAGAAATTAGTGAGTTAACTATTGAAGATACTCTATCAACAGCAATTGATTATTCAAAAGATGTTGCCAATAAAACATTGGAATCATTGAATGAAAAATATTCAAATAATGTCATGGGATTTAACCAGACAATCGAACTGATTGAGGAACTCCTTACTGAAGCATCTCGCAACCATATTATACTTAATATTGATCAGGCTTCAACTCAATACGGTCAAGCCATCAAAGACATTATTGAAGCAAATAATTTACTAAAAGCAGCTCAATCAAATGACCCTCATAATATAGCCTCATTGTATGAGAATAAAAAGAAGAGCCCCTTTTATAATTTATCGCAAGATATTACTTGGATGATTGCGAAGAAGCTCAATACTTTTAAAGCTTACAAAGAATTTGATGATCATTACCCTGAAGGAATACATACTGATAAGGCTATGGACATAGCAATTGCAATGATAAACTCTAATAGCATGCATGAATATTTAGGTTTCCCTAAGGATTGGAAAATCAAGTTCGTGAAACACGCTAAAGAGGGAGGATTACCAAATTATAAATACGAAATAGGCTCTACTAGTAAAGATGGCCAATACTATAAAATCACTGACATGCTCCTTGCTATAGGCGATGTAAAAACCTCAATTGAGACAGGAGGTGTTATCAGAAATGAAATTGAAAGAATAAAACAGAAAGGCCCTCAAGAATTTTATTCAGGGACAAAAGAAAAGTCATGGGGAACTGAATGGCATGATCCATATACACTATCTTTAATAAAAAAAGATAATAATTGGTATGGGAAACTAAAATTCCAACAGAAGAGGGAATATTATCTTCTTGCTGGAAAAGCAACAGAACATGTTATTTTAGCATTTTCATTCGATGTTAAAGCTCGAGGCTTAACCACAGAAAAATTCCAACATAATTATAAATATTTTTTAGACACAGCTAAGGGATTATACGATTACTTACATAGAAAAAACCTTAGCCCAAAGCTTATCCCTGCTATTGCAAAGTATGACAAAGATATGCATAAAAATAGGAGAGGATAGCACTTTAAAATGATAATCAATGAGCAATTAACTTTAAGGATGTGCTATATTTAATCCCAGTAAGATCACTCTAACAATGCTAGCTAACTTTGGCACCATAGGTGTTAATGGCGAATTATAACTTATCCACCCCTTTGCCTTCTCATAAATAACTCGGACCTGACTCGCATTAAGGCAAAACCTAGCAAGTTACTGCCTCTCCAGCGAGCTGGGTTTTTTGCATCCGGGTGGTCTTCGGTTAATCCTGTTCCCCAAACCAGATCCTTAGGACTGGCTTCTGCCAGAATTCTTTTGCCAGTCGAGAGCAGGTAAGTCTTGAGCGGCTCATTCTGAAAAAACTTGAGTCTGTTGCCTGCAATCACAAGGTAATATTTCCTAGCGTCCCAGATGTCAGGATCGAAGTTAGGTACTTGCCTCCCCAAAGCTTTGGCTCTGGCCGGATCATCGTCCTTTAGTATTTCCTCAGCCAGGTCGAATGCATTAAACATCACTGCCTTGCGCTCCATCATGTAATGCTCGGCAGTAGCGTATCTGATCCCATTTGTTTCAGAAAAGGGGCTTGGGTACCACTGGCTGAGACAGGTTTTGGTCATCTCCTTTCCCCGATTTTTATGCCCCCAGAACAGCACGTATTTACATTTTTTCCTGCTGGTTAGAGCGATTAAATCTTTTACATTGTAGGTCATATTTGTCCGTTATCAGATAAATTGTTACCATATGGCGTTTAAACTAAGAGAGTGCATTATCTTGATTGTTAGTTAATATTAAGCAAGTTGACTGCAGTGTTGCAAGCGCCTTTGTTTCATGTTTTTTTATTTTATCTTTTTCCTTTTCTTCAAAATCACTGTGCGCCCTCAAATTAAGTTGATGCTTGAGTAGATGCCTTCAAACTCATCAAATGTCTATTTCCTTTAAAGGCTATAAGAATTATTTAGCTTGTTCGCAATTGTGTCCGCCATTAACACTTATGGTGCCAAAGTTAGTTGTTGCATAATAGAGGATTTTGATTTTACGTTATTTACGTGAACAATGAGCCACTACGAAATGTGATATTGTATAACATATTGAAATTTATGGATTTAATTTTTGGTATCAGAGGCTGGCAAATCCCTCCTCCGCTACCAATTTTATAAGTTAAACCCTTGATTTCAATAGAGATCGCGGGTTTTTCTTTTCTATCTTTCTAGTTGGCCTGACTTTTATACTTGGTCTTAATTAAGATGGGAAAATGATCTGAGGGATAGCGTCCGTCTATGCGCCTGTCATCAGTTAGATGAGTTAGCACTGACAGAGTTGAGGTCGTGAAGATAAAGTCAATAGGACTGTTGGCTTTGAATTTCGCATTAAAGCCATTAAAACTATAGTCTGGGCCCTCACGCTGTTGCGCTTGGTGGCGACTATCAAGAAGTTTGATGCCACTCTTGATCTTAGCGCCGTTTAAAATCTTGTACGGCGGGCTGCCCCGGTCAAAATTAAAATCTCCCATGACCACCGCGAGGTCAAGTTGCTGGCTCTGAAGCTGTCGGAGGAGCATAGCGGCACAGGCCCTTCTTGCTTCTATTCCCACATGATCAAAGTGTGTATTGATGGCATAAAGGCTGCGGTCAGCTTGTTTGTCATGGAGATGTACAATCGTCAGGGTGCGATTATAGGCACTGTCCCACCCTTTACTAGGCTTATTCGGTGAAGGGGAACACCAAAGAGTTTGAGCTTTAATCATTTTGAACCGAGACTGAAGAAAGAAGAGCGGTGCGGATTCCCCTTTCTGTTGACCATCCTCACGACCAACACCGTATGAGATATAGTGATCTCCTAATTGTTCTTTTATTTCAATCATTTGGTGAGGTCGGACTTCTTGAAGGCCTATGATATGAGGCGTGTGATCTTTAATAAGGGATACCATGTTGTCACGCCTGAACTGCCAATTGTTTGGCCCGTCCTGCTGCCAATCTGTTCGAATGTTATAGGTTATTATTGTCAAGGCATTATGGTTCTCTTCTGCATGCGCGAGAGCAGAAAATAGGATGCAGTTGATGGCAATCAATAGGCGGTACATAGTGCGGTCTTTTCCTTAATGGGTGTCCTCAATAGTTTGGAAGCCCTTTTGATGACTGTGTTGCTTGGTTTCTAAGTGAAAGAAGCAGCTTTCTAAACATTGCCCTTTGCATTCATGGCTTTTCAAGCGTTTTATTTTTTAAATGCACCCAGTGTTTCAATTTCGTTATCTATCGCAGTTTGAATGATGCTCCAATGCGCAGTTTTTTTAGGAGCCATGCCCTTGTCAATGGCAAGGGCAGCTAAGCGCCCCTGTGATGTATGAAGTGTTGTGGGTGCCGGCAGAGGATTTTTATAGGCTTCGTCAGGATGCATGATTTGCCAACCGGCTCTTCGCAGAGCAAGAACCAAATCCTTGGCATAGAGAGCCGCTAGATCATTCTCATGTAGTAGCAAAACATGAATAGGGGAGTGGCCCAAAGTTGATAAAGAAATTTTATCATAATGCTCTGCTGCTTCAAGAGACAGGCGGACATATAGATCGCGAAGAATATCGTGGTTTATAGGTTTACCATCCCTTAGGGCTTTTTGAAAAAGGTCATTGAGGTACCAGTCATACGTATCAACAGTCACATAACCATTGGACAAACCTCTGCTCGCTAACCCTCTAGCCAATTGGGCAATCTTTTCAGGAAAACGTCCTTCATCTAAATACGGAAACCTGACCCATGGACGGTTATTGGGTAAGGTGGATAAATGGGCCTCAGCTTTATCAATATCTTCTAAAAAATCAGAGACAGAGGCTTTATGTGCATATAGGTGAGAATGGGTGTGGTTTGCCAGCAAATGCCCAGACTTTGCATATGACTTTAACCGAGCCATGCCTTTGTCAAGCTTCTCTATTCCCTTTGTATTCACGAAAAAAAGAACAGGCCCTGCTTTTGCTTCTCGTAGGGAAGAGATCAGCTGTGCTGTTCGCGCTTCTCCTGAATAATATCGTGTGCCGCTCATGGGGGCGTCATCATAGCTCAGGACAATTCTTTTTTGACGAACGTCATCGCTGTATACAGACTCTGAGATGAGTAGCAAAAGGATGGTGATCAGGGTGAGTCTCATTAAATGTCTCCATGTGGCATAAGTTAGAAGTTATAATCGACCAGCGCCGGTAATAGACCTGTGCCCCAGTATATCCGACCTTTTCTGTTTGGCGTTATCGCCTTGAAGCAAAACATCATAGAGCGGTGAAAGCATTTTATAAATTGGCAAAACAGCCGCTCCAAGAATAGAACTATCCCCCTGATGTTCTGAAATTAGAATTCTGTCATGATCAGGGGTCATGCCTCCGCGGACAGAAGCGGGGAGGGCTGTCATGTGATCAAGAATGGTTCTTATTAGAAGTGGGGGCGCTGAACCGCCGATAACGATGGCTTCTGGGTCCAGCATATTTTCAATAAGGCAAACTGTATTTTTCAATAAGGCGCCAGACCTTCAAGAATATTCACTAGCCTGCATGGCCGCAAAAAAGGGGAAGTTTATGCGGCCTGTGAATGCAGGAAATTCTCCTTTATCTAATATCGTTTATGCCTTTCATTTTGATGCTGGCCTTTATGCTAAATATCTAAGAGAATATGCAGAGGATCGCGGAGTTAGGCGAACTGAAGGTATGGTCGATTCTGTTGCTTCAAGCAAAGAGAATGGCTTTATTGAAGCTGTCACTTTAAAATCAGGGGCGAAAATCGATGGTGATTTATTCATTGATTGTTCGGGAACGCGCGGACTGCTTATTCAAGGGGCGCTCAAGACAGGTTATACAGATTGGACCCATTGGTTGCCCTGCAATCGTGCAGTAGCCGTGCCCAGTGAAACAGGGCGCGCGCCAGAACCTTACACAAAGTCCATAGCACATTCAGCTGGGTGGCAATGGCGTATTCCGCTGCAACATAGAACAGGCAATGGGCATGTTTTTGCCGCTGACTATATGAGTGAAGATGAGGCCACATCTATCCTAATGAATAATTTACCGGGTAAGCCTTTGGCAGAGCCAAGGGTGATCCCTTTTACAACAGGAAAAAGGAATAAATTCTGGCATAAGAACTGTGTTGCTATAGGATTGTCATCTGGATTTATGGAGCCCCTTGAGAGCACGAGCATACATTTAATTCAAGCAGCCATAGCGAAGCTTCTCGCCTTATTTCCTGACCGGGACTTTCATCAATCCACCATAGATAAATATAATGAACAAACTCATTGGGATTATGATCGGATTAGAGACTTTCTCATCTTGCATTATAAAGCGACAGAGCGGGAAGATAGCGAGTTTTGGCGCTACTGCAAACAGATGGAAATCCCTTCTTTTCTGCAGGATAAAATTGATATTTACAAAGCCAGTGGGCGGATATTTAGAGAAAATGATGAACTCTTCAATGACGTAAGTTGGCTGGCTGTCTTAAACGGACAGGGAATTCGGCCTTCAGGCTATCATCCCCTTGTCGATATCCACAGCGAAGAAGAGATTGATCGGCGGCTACAAAACGTGAAGTCTGTAATCGACCGTTCAGTGGAGACAATGCCAAGTCAGTCTGATTTTATTGCCCAAAATTGCGCAATGGCTCCAGAAGTGCAGTCATAGTTAAAAACCACAATGCCTCTTTTGAAGGGTGTGAAAGGCGTATTTAGTATGAGATGGTCAGATTACTGAGCTTTTTTCCATTCGCCTGACCAATCGTCAACGGTATGCTGGAAAACTTGATTATTCTTCGTCACCTTCATTTTGAAATTCTTATATTTTCGGCCATTTTTCTTAATGGCTTCATGCTTCCAGTCCCCGAGGGTGAATTTATACTGCATTCGAAAATATTTCGGGACTTCCATCTGATAAATTCTGCGGTTAGCATCCTTATGCATAATAACTTTATCTGCCCACCAAGGGCCGAAAAATTCAAGATTGCCTGTAATAAACACATCCGGTGTGCCTTCAGGAACAGTTACCACAATATAAGCCGTAAGATATTCTTTCTCCTCCGCAGCAATCGGCGATGTGATCGTACAAAGCGACCCGAGAAAGGCGCAGAGCGCAAGAATAGTTAGGCTCATTGTATTCAGTCTGTTCATTGCTCATTCCTTTCCCACGTAGAAGGGGTAGTGTTGTCCCTAGATAATCTTAAGTTTAACAATGAAAAATTTGTCACGTCAAATTTTTCAACGCAGTTTTTCCCAGCCTATTCAAAAATACAAATTTACATAGAAAGAATAATCCTTATCCTTAGCTGAGGGTTCTATGAGTGAGAAGGGGATAAAGAATGAAGAGATTTACACCGACTGTCATCAAATATTGGCTTGCAGCAACCGTTATGATGATCGGGTCTACTATGCCTGCGAGCGCTTCGCAGTTTAAAGTATTGCTTTTTACAAAGACAGCTGGGTGGCACCATGAAACTATTCATGACGGCGTGTCAGCATTAAAGTTAATGGCTAAAAATCATGATTTCACCCTTGAATGGCACGAAGACAGTAATCGGATCACCGATGACTTTTTAAAATCCTTTGATGTGATCGTTTTTCTTTCGACTACAGGGGATATATTTAATGCTGACCAACAAGCGGCTATGGAGAAATTTATCAGGTCTGGTAAGGGGTTTGTAGGTATTCATGCGGCGTCAGACACTGAATATGATTGGCCTTGGTATCAAAAGTTAATTGGGCGCCATTTTGTGACACATCCAGAAACTCAGACAGCAAAGCTTAAGGTTGTAACACGTAAATTCCCCGGTATGTCCTTGTTCCCTGATGAAATTCTATGGACGGACGAATGGTATGATTTTAGTGAAGAAGCTGTTGAAGGGCTTACCTATTTGCTGACAGTGGACGAAAGCTCATATGACACTGAGGCCTATTGGGGGCAACCCGCTAGGGGGAAGGGGATGGGTAAATTTCATCCTATATCTTGGTATCATAACTTTGATGGAGGTCGCTCCTTTTACACAGCACTAGGGCATACGCCGCAAAACTATACCAATCCAATCTTTCTTCAGCACGTTCTGGGAGGGATTTACTGGGCCGCCACTGGTAAAGGACTGTAAACGCATTTCCACGGTTGATTGAGTTGGGTAGGCCGCTGATTGGGGGCTGAAAAATCACCCTATCAAGATGACCCTAGTGTAAGCGGAATAATAAGGAATTTCTGGATGCAGACAATTGCAATCATTGGGGCTGGCTTGTCTGGATTAACAGCGGCTCATCATTTGAAAGGCCAGTATTCGGTTCAAGTGTTTGAGAAAGCAAGGGGCGTGAGTGGGCGTATGTCAACGCGTCATGCGCCCCCTTATCAATTCGATCACGGCGCTCAATTTTTTACGGTTAATTCTCCAGAATTTAAAGCCTTCTTGGAAAAGAAAATATTTTCTCCCTATGTCTCAGAATGGCAGGGTCAATTTGTGACCATTAAGGGGGGTGTTTTCACCCCCTATCACGGCGCAGGCACTCGATATGTAGGCGTCGATAAAATGACAAGCCTCTGCAAAGAGATGGCTAAAGAGCTTTGCTGTACCCTTGGAATAAATATTCAAGGCATTGAGTATCGTTCCTCTGAAGGCTTTACACTGACTGATCAGCTTGGAAAATCCTATGGCCCTTATGATAAAGTGATCTCAGCGATTCCTCTGCCTCAGTTTCTCGATTTATGTTCCAATTATATTTACGACAAGAGGGTGTTCAATTCCGTTATCATGCAGGGCTGTATTAGTCTTATGCTTGGGGGTGAAAATCTACCCCTCCCTGAGTTTGATGGGGCGAAAGTAGAAGAGAATTTACTTGGATGGATAGCAGTCAATTCTCGGAAGCCAGGTCGTCGCTCGCCCTCGTCTCTGATAGTACAATCAACGAATATATGGGCGGAAAAAATGCAAGAGCAAGACCTGAATGATGTCAAAGGCACCATGCTCACTGAAGTGGAAAACTTGCTTCAAGTTTCATATCACTCAGTGGGTCACAGTCAGGTCCATCGTTGGCGTTATGCGGCTGTGACAAGTCCGCTTGGTCAGGACTTTTGGCAGCATAATGACTTGCCCTTATATGCTGTTGGAGATTGGTGCCTAGGCGGCAAGGTCGAGAAGGCTTTTCTGTCCGGGTATCGGCTGGCATATTCTCTTTAACTCTCACTTATTAGAGCTTGATATTCTGTGATTGAATGAGCGTGTTTATTTACAGTTTTTCGATGAAAAAAATAGTCAGGAAATGACTTGTAAACGCTTACATTATATGTGTATCATAGCGCTGAAGCTTAATAAGATGCTGAATTGCAAGGGGGAGGAGACCCTGCTTTTCATCCAGTTGGAAAGTAGTCTTATTAGGCGGGGAAAGAGATTTCCAGGGGAATGAAAATATTCGACGTATAATGCTATAGTGCATACGGTCATGGTCCTTATCTGCGGGGTGTTTTAAATGCCTTTTGCGGAAAGGATTTTTTATGTCTGGGGTCAGGCACAGAGTGTGATTGCGTCGGGTTTGTTTGTATCTCTCAACTCATATGGAAATTGTACTTATAATACATAAGGATGTGGTGAAATGAAGATCACGAAACGTAAATTTTTAATGGGCCTAACAGCCTTGATGGGCTCGCAAGCTGTTGCCCAGGCTGGATCAGCTTATGAAGCCTATTTATCATTTGATGGGCCCTCGGCCCTTAAGTTTTTAACTCAATCAGAGTTTGAAGTTGTCACTAAGATTGCTGATATCATAATACCCGATACTGAGACAGGCGGTGCCGAAAAAGCAGGTGTCGGATTTTTTATCGATCACTTATTCGCCTCAGTCTATTCAGAAGAGAAAGCAAAAGGCTATAAAGCACTTTTAAAAGTGTTTCAGAAAGAAAATCCGAATTTTCTTGAGATGAGTTTGAAGAAGCAAACACAGCTTGTAGCGAAACTGGATGATCGAATGTATGCCGAAAAACCTATTACGAACTTTTATAAATATACCAAGCAGTTCACTGTTATGGGCTATTATACGTCTCAAATCGGGGCGGAAGAAGAGCTTGCCTATGACCCAGTGCCAGGGCCCTATCATCAGGTGGCACTCGCTGATTATCCAAAAACTTGGTCGACTTAAGGAAATACTATGTCTGAAGAATTTGATGTCATTGTTGTAGGCTCCGGTATGTCCGGTGGCTGGGCGGCTAAAGAATTTACTGTAAAAGGCTATAAAACATTGGTGCTTGATCGTGGGGGAGATCTAACCCACGGCGAGTATAAAACAGAATTTACGCCCCCTTGGGACATGCCTAATCGCGGCCAGGTCAATGAAGACGAAGCCAAAAGAGATTACGAAACTAACAGCGAATGTTATGCTTTTAACGAATATACAAAGCATCACTTTCTCAATGACCGTGAAAACCCATATGAATTTCCTGAAGATAAGCCAATTCAGTGGGTTAGAAGTTCCAAAGTCGGCGGGAAATCTGTCTTATGGCACCGTCAAAGTTATCGGTTTAGCGAGATGGATTTTGAAGCTAATAAAAAAGACGGTCACGGCATTGATTGGCCAATTCGTTATAAAGATGTTGAGCCTTGGTACGACTATGTTGAGAAATTTGCAGGGATCAGCGGCTCAGTAGAAAATTTACCGCAATTGCCAGATAGTATTTATCAAAAACCACATGAGATGAATATTGTTGAAAAGGATGCTAAGGCGCGCCTTGAGAAAGCCTATAAAGGCTCTCGCAAGTTAATTATTGGCCGCTGTGCTCACTTAACAGAGCCGACTGAAGAGCAGATGGCACTGGGACGTGGCCTTTGTCAATCAAGAGATCAGTGTCAGCGCGGGTGTTCTTGGGGCGGGTATTTTTCAAGCTTATCTGCGACGCTGCCTGCAGCGGAGAGGACTGGGAATTTAACCCTGCTTTCAAATAAAACTGCGCATAGTGTTACTTACGATCCCAAAACTAAGAAAGCGACGGGGGTTAAGGTTATTGATACTATTACCAAGGAGACAAAGACCTTTAAGGCTCGTGTTGTCTTTATGTGTGCCTCTACAATTGCAACGACGCAGATCCTTTTAAATTCAAGAAGCGAAACCTTTGAAAATGGTATCGGAAACTCAAGTGGTGTTCTTGGTCGATATTTGATGGATCATGTGGCAGGGTCTGGGGCTGCTGGACGTATGGATGGCTATGAAGATGTTTACTATAAAGGCCGTCGCCCGACCAGCTTGTATATTCCACGCTTTATGAATGTGACAGAACAGACGGATGAATATATTCGTGGTTTTGGTTATCAAGGGGGTGCCAGTCGCGGTGGATGGCAAGGCAGTTGGGGCCAAAAGGGCATTGGAGAAGACTTTAAAAAATCTATCCAAAGCCCAGGCTCTTGGGGCATGTCTATTGTCGGATTTGGTGAGATGCTTCCTAACTATGATAACAAGATTGAACTGAATGATAAGCGATTAGATCCATTAGGTATGCCTGTGGTTTCAATTTCGGCTGCCTACGGTGAGAATGAGATAAAGATGAAAGAGGACATGAAAGTTCAAGCGATTAACATTTTAGAGGCTGCTGGCTTTAAAAATGTTACAGGGTGGAATGGTCCCCCTAAAGTTGGAAACGCTATACACGAAGTCGGGACCGCTCGTATGGGACATGACCCTAAAACGAGTTACCTCAATGGCTACAACCAGTCTCATGATGTGGCAAATTTATTTGTGACAGATGGTGCTGCGTTTGCCTCAACGGCCTGCCAAAATCCATCTCTTACGTTCATGGCTCTGACGGCTAGAGCTGCAGACCATGCTGATAAGTTGATGAAATCAGGCGCCATTTAAGGAAGAACAAATGAAGGTGGTTATCTCGTCAATAGACTGGGAGATGTCCACCTTGATTGCTTCAATAGGGGGCTCAAGCGTATCGAGTTGGCTGTCTAGAAGTGACGTTGGCATAAAGTGATCTGATCGAGAGGCCATACGGCTGAGGATGAGATCTCTGGATCCTGTTAGATGAATATAAGTGACTGAAGAAAGAGTGCCCTGCAAAATGTCTCTAGACTTTTCTGTCAGAGCGGAACAAGCGAGAATGACTGATTGTTGTTTTTGATCACAGTCTTTTAATTCTGTTGAGAGGGCCTGCAACCAGGGTAGGCGATCTTTTTCAGTTAGCGGGATACCGGCAGACATTTTGTCGATGTTCATTTGAGGGTGATAATCATCGGCTTCTAGTGTGGGGATGGTAAGGGCCTGAGAAAGCGCTTGGGCAATAGTGGATTTCCCAGTGCCGCTAACACCCATAACGATCAAAATCATTGGCTTTCCTTTGTATTTTGAACGGGAGTGTGCAAACAAAAATAGAAGTTGGCAAGCTTTAAATAAGGATTATAGGGAGAAGAGGGCATGGCTAGATTTGTCTTTTTAATTATCGTATTTTTTAGTCCATCGATCAGTGCTCAAGATAGAATAATTCAATTTGATCCAGCATTGAATGAAGTCATAGATACCGAGGCATCAATTATGACTTTGTCTAAAGGCCATCGGTGGCTTGAAGGCCCGGCATGGGACAAAAAAAGGCAGAAGTTATATTTTTCAGATGTACCAGAAAATCGGTCCTATCAGTGGTCGACAACTGAGGGCGTAACACCTTTTCTTGATCCAAGTGGGATTGATCCTCGCCAGGCTGCAGGCTTTCGAGAACCAGGTACAAATGGTCTGTATTATTTAGGAGGAGATCGTCTCATGATGGCTAACCATGGTCTCCGCCGTGTGGAAATTCTTAATCTAAAGACCTTAGAGAGATCAGCTGTTGTTGAGACCTATAAGGGGAAAAAATTTAATAGCCCTAACGATATTATACCGACCCAGTCCGGGGGGCTGTATTTTACAGATCCACCTTACGGGTTAGAAGGTGTCTTAACTTCACCTTTAAGAGAGATTGATTTCAGCGGTGTCTATTATCATGGGAACAATGGGCAAACCTCAGTCATAGATAAAGACCTGTCTTTTCCCAACGGTGTGGCTCTCTCTCCTGATCAAAAAATGCTTTACGTGGCTGTCTCTGATCCTAACACGCCGCACTTATACGGTTATAGATTGTCTGAAGAAGGGAAAGTTCAGGAAAAGAAGCTATTGTTTGATATGAAAAGTTATCTTGAGTCAGGGTTGAAAGGTATGCCAGATGGTATGACAATTGCGACCTCAGGGCATATCTTTCTTACCGGCCCTGGGGGTGTCTTTATTCTCTCTCCAGAAGGTAAACCGCTTGGCCAAATTCGCCTGGAGAGTTTATCTGCAAATTGTGCCTTTGGCGAGGATGGGCAGACCCTGTTTATTGCAGCACAAGGCAGGTTGTTGAAAGTTCAGACCAAAGTCAAAGGGTGGTAAGGCATTATGATTGATTTTTTTATAAACCATAGGGCCGTTCTATCAACTGTTTTAGCGGTAATCATACTGTTGGTAATGATTATTCGCTTTCGGATATCACCCTTTCCAGCCTTGTTGACAGCAAGTTTGTTAGCTGGGTTGCTGGCTGGTCTTGGTGTGGATAAAACCCTCTCAGCCGTACAAAATGGTATGGGTGGAACACTTGGGTTCATTGCTGTGGTCGTAGGTCTCGGATCTATGCTTGGGGTTCTTATTCACAAAAGCGGTGGAATAGAACAGCTCTCTAACTTTGTCACCTCCAAGACACCTAAGACTATGTTGGATTGGGTGCTTGCCTTTTTAGGCCTTCTCATTGCTATTCCAGTATTTTTTGATGTGGCTTTGATTATTGTTGCCCCGATCCTCTTTGCTTTGGCTCAGAAAATTCAAAAACCTGTCATGTATCTGGCCTTACCACTCCTAGCTGGATTAGCAACAGCCCATGCTTTTATCCCCCCGACACCTGGTCCGATTGCTGTTGCCAATTTGCTCGGCGCGGAAATCGGTTTAGTGATCTTTTATGGATTTATTTCTGGTCTAGTTGCTGTCACTGTGGCTGGTCCGTTATGGGTGAGATTCGCAGAAAAAATAAAATGGTTGCCTCCAATAGAAGAAAACCGACAGCTTGAGACGAGTGTTTCAAAAGACGAGCCCGGCTCTTATAATTTAGTCGGAAAATGTCTATTCATCATTGCCCTGCCTATGGGGCTAATTTTGGGGGCGAGCCTGATAAAAATGATGAAACTTTCCGGGGTTGGTTTTGATGTGATTTTATTTTTAGGTCACCCCTTTGCAGCCCTATTATTGAGCTGCGCTTTAGCTTATCAGCTGTTTAGGCCAACGACGCTTGAAGGGAAAAATGATTTTAAAAAAGCTATAGAGAGGGCATTGGAGCCTGCAGGAGTGATCATATTGGTCACTGGTGCTGGGGGCGCTTTTAAGCAAATTCTGATTGATACGGGGGCGGGAACAATTATCGCGGATTCTATTATTTCTATAGGGTTCGCTCCCATCGTTGCCGCTTATATTATTGCCGCAGTGGTTCGTATTGCCCAAGGCTCAGCAACAGTTGCGATGATAACAGCCGCAGGCTTCATGGCACCGCTTCTCTCCTCCTTTACCTTAAGCCCTCAAGAAACAGCAATGCTTGTGATTGCGATCGCGGCAGGAGCAACAGGCTTTTCTCATGTAAATGATAGTGGGTTCTGGTTAGTAAGTCGGTATTTTAATCTAACTCCCGTTCAAACGGCCAAGACTTGGACAGTGAGCTCTAGCCTTGTGAGTTTAGCTGGTTTTGGTACATTGTTAATCCTTTATTTTATCGTTTAAGGAGCTCGATCTATGAAACAGTTAGTCCTCATTCTTAGTGTCTGTCTCTTCAGCTTTTTATCTCAGGCTAATGATCAAGTGATCCTTGGAAAAGGCACCAACCTCGCTCACTATATTTCGCAAACCTCAAGAACAGGGGAAGATAGAAGAAACTTTCTCTCTGAGAAAGATATTGCTTACATTGCGTCTCTTGGCTTTGATCATGTGCGGTTACCAATTGATGAAAAACAAATGTGGTTTGAAGATGGTCAGAAGGACGCAGTGGCCTTTCAACTTATGCACAATGTTATCAAGTGGAGTTTACATCATGATTTAAAAGTTGTTATTGATCTTCATATTTTGCGATCGCATCATTTTAATGCCAAAAAGAAACCTCTTTGGACAGATTTAAATGAACAAGAGAAATTTATTAATTTGTGGCGGGACTTATCTGAAGAGTTAAAAAGCTATCCAACAGATAAACTTGTCTACGAGCTAATGAATGAGCCAGTAGCTGACGATCCAGAAGATTGGAATAAGCTGGTACAAAAAGTCTTCTCTGAAATCCGATCCCTAGAAGCGGATCGCTGGATTGTGATTGGGTCAAATCGCTGGCAATCAGCAGATACGTTTGATGAGCTTAAAATTCCAAATGATCGAAAAATCATCTTGAGCTATCACTTTTACGAACCTTTTCTCTTAAGTCATTATAAAACGCCCTGGACTTTTTTAAAGCCCTATGACGGCCCTGTGAATTATCCTGGCCCGATCTTAAAGAAGAAGGATTTTAACGCTCTTCCTTCAGAGCAGCAGGGTATTGTAAAAGACTATGTGGGTAAGAAGTTCGATAAAAAGACTTTACTCAAAATGATGGAAAAGCCATTGGCGAAGGCCAAAAAGTTAGGGCTGCCTCTCTACTGCGGAGAATATGGTGTCTTCTTCACTGTCTCTGAGAAAGATCGATTGGCTTGGTATAAGGATATGATGGAAATTTTCCGAGAGCACCATATCTCTTCTGCAAATTGGAATTATAAAAGTAAGGCGTTTGGTTTTGTTGACGATCAGGGCAAACCAATTCCAGCAATGCGAGATGTCTTACTCGAGAAATAGTAATAGGGGCTTTTCTGATAGAAAGCCCCTTCGTCATCTCAGTCGAAAAAGAAACGCTATTTGTCTAATCGCTTGAGGAATATATTTTTAAATTGAACGGGATGGCTTTCCGATTGTAATGAGAAATAGCCAGTGGACAAAGATAGAGGGAAACCGTTTTCAATCAATCGCTTGGCATCAGGATCTGTCGAATCTAAGACAGCCCCTCCATAGTCAAAGACTTTGTCTCCGTTTATGCTATGCCGGATCACCTTGCCGCCCTTTACTTCTAGTTCAAGATGAACCCATTGGTCGCCGTGATAGGTTTTTGAAGTTGAATTTATACAGTGGTTCTTTTCAAGTTTTCCTTCAATTTCAACATGAGTGCCCGGTGTGCAAATATTGGCTGTGGATCGGTTATCTTTGCCATTGCCGCCAAGCAATTGCACCTCTACAGATACAGGAAAATCTTGATCCACTGCCATACTTTCAGGGTGCTGGCCGTGCAACATAACGCCACTATTTCTATAGGCCCAACCTTCACCGTCCTTTACTTGATCGCCTGTAAAGCGATAGTCTAATTTGAGTTTATAATGGGACAGATTTTCCATGAAAAAGAGGTGGCCAAATCTATTTTTGAAAAGTGTGTAGTTATCATAAGTAACTGTTATGGCTCCGCCTTGAACAGAGAATGTCTGATAGGGGTCTTCGCCAACTTTTGATCCTTTGATTTTTACTGTCCACCCGCTGAGGTCTTTCCCATTAAAAATACTTTCCCATGAATCATCAGTGACGCTAGTGAGGCTGGCAAGGAATAGTCCGACTGTTAAGGATGTACGAATCATTAGAGTTTTCCTTCTTTTAGAAGCCCAACGGCATAATTTGCTGCACGAGCTGAGAGCGCCATATAAGTAAGCGATGGGTTTTGACAAGCACTGGAAGCCATGCTGGCACCGTCTGTTACAAAAAGATTATCAATGTCGTGGGCCTGGTTCCATCCATTGAGAGCCGAAGTTTTGGGGTCTCTGCCCATGCGTGCGGTCCCCATTTCATGAATACTCAATCCTGGTGCTGCAAGATTGTAGCGACCTTGGACATTTTCAAAACCTGCTTGAGTCAGCATGTCCACGGCATCATCCGCTGCAGCCTTCATGATTTTTTTCTCATTCTCACGGAGCGTGCAGTCGATCTTTAATATTGGAATGCCCCATTTGTCTGTTTTATTTGTCAGTGTTATTGTATTGTCCTCGTATGGAAGCATTTCACCGTATCCTCCAAGATGCATTCGCCATTTCCCTGGCTGCTTCAGAGAGGTTTTAAGGTCAGCGCCGACGCCTTCTTGCCAATTGCCCCGCCACCAGGTTGTTCTTGAAGAGCCGCCTTGGAAGCCATAACCTCTGAGAAAGTCTCTGTCATCGTCACCATAATTAACATATCGCGGGATATAGATGCCTGTCGGGCGTCGCCCTTTATAATATCTATCTGTGAAGCCGGAGTGGGATGCATCTGCTCCAAAGTGGAAGATATGATCCATTAAATAACGTCCCACTACACCGCTGCTGTTTGCAATGCCGTTTTTAAAAGTTTCACTCTTGCTGTTAAGCAGAATTTGAGTTGTTGGAATTGTCGAGGCACAAAGGAAAACCATTTTTGCTTTATACGTACCACCAGCCTTTGTATTGCTATCAATAACACGAACACCTGATGCTTTTTTTGTTGTCTCATCATAGATAACACTATGCACAATTTTATCATGGACCATTGTGAGGTTATTCGTTCGCTTAGCTGCAGGCAAAGTGGCACTCAAAGAAGAGAAATACCCACCCCAACTACAGCCTCTTTGACACTCATTTCTGCTTTGACAGAGACCGCGCCCTAACGCCATTTGTTCTTCGGTCGGCTCTGTCAGATGCGCACAGCGGCCCATAATTAAATTTCGTCCCGGGAAATTCTCTTCAATTTTTTCTTTTGCAAATTTTTCAAGGACTGTAAATTCATGAGGCTTTTGAAAAACGCCATCAGGAAGATTGTCTAGACCGTCTTTGTTTCCCGAAATGCCAGCAAATTCTTCCACATAGTCATACCACGGGGCAAGGTCGTCATACCTAATAGGCCAGTCACACCCATATCCATCTTTCTTGTTACTCTCAAAATCTTTAGCAGCCCAGCGGTAACTTTGGCGGTGCCATAAGAGGGATTTACCACCAGAATGATACCCTCGGATCCAATCGAAAGGCGCATCTTTGGCCTGCTCGTATGGGTTTTCCTTGTCATTCACAAAAAACTGACTAGTCCCATCATAAAAAGCATAGCATTTTTTTTGGATCTCATGATTTTCTTCAACCTCTTCCTCTTTCAGGCGGCCTCGAAGATCAAACTCCCAAGGGGCACGGCCTTCACCTGGATAGTCAACACCATGTTCAACTTGGCGGCCTCTTTCAACAAGAAGGACTTTCAATCCTTTCTCACATAATTCTTTAGTAACCCAACCACCAGAAACACCAGATCCAACAACAATCGCATCAAATTCTTCAGTCATGACCGCCTCCTTAATACCACGCTTTGCCAATGTCAGATAAAGCGATGTCCCCTTGGAAAGGCCCAGGGACATATTCATAGCCCAGCTCTTCACTAGCACCAGCCTCACTGCTGTAATAACTTGCTAAAATTAATCCCTTTAACTCACGAAATTGGTTCTTCTCTTCCACTGAGAGAGGACCGCTTTCTGAGTAGGCGTTTTTATCTAAGGTGCCCAATTGACGGATTGTCCCAGATGCCATCCGTTGATCTACAAGTAAATCAATGGCGTTTACGAGAGCAGTGCGCCTTTCCGTACTTGCCCAGTTGTACAATAGATGCTCGATGAACTCGGGAGCCTTAACATCCAGTGCGCCGGGCGATTCTGTTGTAGGGATCATATGACCACACGTAGTTCTAAGCGCCTTTTTTTGCTCTTCTGTGAGGAAAGATTCGTAGGTCTCTCCCTGAACAGCAGTCCAAGTCGCGGCAATTGATTGAGGCGTTAAACTAACGCCTAAGAGGGCGCTTAAACCTACAAGTGCCTTTCTACGAGTAATCATTGATTGTCCTTTCTAATCGTTAAGGATTATGGTTTTGCTTTCGTTGTGCTTTTTCTTACAATCAGTTCGTAAGGGAGAGTTAAGCTTTCCACGGATTGTCCTTGTTGTGAAATCATCTCAAAAAGCATTTCTACAGCATGTTGTCCAAAATGAGCATTAGGTTGACGAATGGTTGTGAGCGGCGGGTCCATAAATCTCGAGAAATTAAGATTATCAAAGCCTGCGACAGAGATATCATCAGGCACTCTTAAACCTTGATTACGAATTTCGTGAATTGCGCCGATCGCCATTTCATCATTAAAACAAAAAATTGCAGTTGGCCTTACTTCATGAGCGAGCAGTTTTCCAGCAGCAATTGCACCAGATTCCATCGAATAATCACCACGCTCCATAAGAGACTCGATTATGTCTATCTTCTGTTCTTTAAGGCCGTCAAGGTAGCCACTTAGGCGTTGCTCAGTAATGGGGCTGCCATCTGGTCCCATAATGGCTGCAATTCTGTTATGCCCTAAATCGGCAAAGTGAGAAATAATGGCTTTTGCGGCGCCATTATTATCCAGTCTTATGACTGGCATGCTGCCGTCGGTGACGCAGTCACAAATATTAACAATAGGGACTGTTGCATGACGGATGTTATCGATAAGTGGATTGCGCGCTGCAAGCTGAATAATGCCATCGGCTTGGTTGGTAAAGACCATATTGGCTAATTCTTGTTCTGTTGCCAAATCGTTGGCTGTATTCCCTAAGATGACATTATAGCCTTTTTTCTTCGCCTGGGTTTGAATGCCGCTAATAATCTTTGAAAAGAACGGATTAGAGACATCAGGAACCAAAACCAAGATAGCAAATGACTTCTTGTTTCTAAATTTGACAGCCATCATGTTGGGTTGATAACCGACTTCCTCAGCCGCCGTGATGACTTTTTTTCGGGTCGATTCAGAAACCATGTCGGGTTTCTGAAGGGCTCGGGAAACAGTAGCTACTGAAACCCCAGCCAACTTAGAAACCTGTCGGATCGTAGTCATAATTATGCCTGTGCTTCAGATGAAGCCTCATTGCCAGTATCGCTTTCAGAAGCACTTTCATCTTTAAAGATAAGGGCAAAAAGTAGGGCGATTAGGGCAGCGAGTATGCAAGGCACCCACCAGATAGAGACCCAGTCTTTGACACCGTCTGTAGTGAAAGTATCCACCACACGGCCCGAAAGGCTAGACCCAATTGCCAGGCCTACACCGTAAGTGATCAAAGCGATAAAGCCTTGGGCGCTGGCACGAATTTTCTTGTCGGCTTTCTTGTCCACATAGATTTGTCCTGTGACGAAAAAGAAGTCATAGCAAATGCCGTGAAGGAGAATTCCACCGTATATCATCCAAGCCAGTCCATCCATATCGCCGACTGCAAAGAAAGCATATCGAACAACCCAGGCTAACATGCCGATTAAAAGCATCCATTTAACCCCTAGACGACGGAAGAAAAACGGCATCAGGACCATGAAGACAACTTCAGAAACCTGTCCTAGGCTCATGGTGGCCGCAACGCCTTCCATTCCAATCTCGTTGAGATAGAGGTTTGTAAAAGCATAATAAAAGGCAAGCGGGATTGAGATCAATAGACTGCAAAGTGCAAAAATAGCGAAAGAGCGATCTTTTAGAAGTGTTAGTGCATCAAGCCCTAGGATGTCTTTTATTGTAACGGATGCTCCCTTATTAGAGGCTGGTGTGTTGGGCAGTGTGAAGCTAAATAATCCAAGAAGGATTGAAGCGGCAGCAGCCATTTTCATGGGGACAGACGTCGCTTCAACATTGTCAATGCGATTAGCAAGAATGAATGTAATGGCAAGACCTGCGACGATCCAGCCCACTGTTCCCCAAACACGCACTCTAGGAAATTGAGTGTCAGGGCTTTCCATTTGATTAAAAGACACTGTGTTGACCAGTGCTAAAGTCGGCATGTAGCAGGCATTATAAAAAAGAAGTCCAAGAATGATTGAACCTGCTGTTGTCATGTCTGAAACATAATATAGCGTTACGCCGCCCACGAGATGCAAGACAGCCATGACTTTTTCGCTTGCGAAATACCGATCAGCAACCATGCCAATAAAAAAGGGAGAGATAATAGCGCCAATATTATTCATCAGATAGGCTGTGCCAATATCTGTCCCGCTGAAATTAATCCCTGAAAGATAAGTTCCTAGAGTAACAAACCATGCGCCCCAGATAAAAAACTGTAAGAACATCATAGTGCTGAGTTGAGCATAAAGTTTCGAATTCATAATTTTCCCTCCAATTAAAGTAGGCAATGGCCTTCTTTAAGAAATTTCCCTGTGCAGAGACTACTCTTTGTATAAAGGCTTGACAAGTAAAAATGTAACCGGTTACATTAACTCTAGGGAAATTAGAGAGTGAGCAATAGGATGAAGTTAGGGTTTGTCAGTGCAATTTTAGACGACATGTCGTTTGAAGAAGTCATAGATTTTGCAGCAAAGAATAAATTTGACTGTGTTGAGGTCATGTGCTGGCCTCCGGGGGATGCTGAGCGCAAATATGCTGGCGTTACACATATTGATGTCAGTGACTTTACAGCAGAAAAGGCTGATTATTATGTTCAATATGCACGTTCTAAAGAGGTGGAAATAAGCTCGCTTGGTTATTATCCAAACCCTTTGTGCCCTGACGAGGAGGAATCACAAGTCTATGTGGATCACCTTTATAAACTGATTGATGCTTCTGTTCAGATGGGGATCAATATGGTGACAACTTTCATTGGTAATGACTGGCAGAAAACAATTGATGAAAATTGGCCACGATTTAAAAAAATCTGGGGGCCGATTCTTGATTATGCTTACAAGAAAGATGTAAAGATTGGCATAGAAAATTGCGCCATGTATTTCACTGATGATGAATGGCCAAACGGCAAGAATTTAGCCCGTAGCCCACAAATTTGGCGCCGCATGTTTAAAGAATTTCCCACAAAGAATTTCGGCTTAAATTATGATCCTTCCCATTTAGCTTGGATGCAGATGGATCACTTGAAGCCCTTGGATGAGTTTATGGACCGTTTTCATCATGCTCATGCAAAAGACGTTAAAGTTGATCATGACCGTCTCGATGAGGTTGGAACAATGGCAAACCCTCTTGAATATCATGACCCAAGAATACCGGGACGCGGTGATATTGACTGGGAAGAATATGTCGCGGCTTTATACGCAAAAGGCTTTGATGGATATTTTTGTATCGAGGTGGAGGATAGTGATTATGAAGAATCGCTAGAGCGTCGCCAGCAGGCAATTATTGAGAGCGGCCAACACTTAAGACAATTCATGAAGTAATACTGATTTATAGAGCGGAGGGAGATCCCACATGACACAAATACAGAGACGGCAGTTTATAGCCTCCTTAGGAGCAGCAGCAACGGCTTTAGCTATGCCAAATTCAGCTCTCGCAGGACATCATGAAAAGCTGAAAAAAATTGGAGTTCAACTCTATACAGTTAGAAACCTTATGGCCGAGAGTGTTGAGAAAACTATAAAAGGGATCGCCGCCCTTGGTTTTGATGAAGTTGAAACAGCAGGTTATTTTGGGAAAAGCGCCAAAGACTTTAGCATGATTTTAAAAGACAATGGGTTAACAGCTCCCTCAGCTCATATGGATGTAAATCTTTTCATTAAGGACCCATATTCCTTTGTAGATTATGCAGCTGAGGTAGGGCATGACTATGTGGTTCTAGCGTGGTTGCCGCCACAGTTACGTACTCTTGATGGCTATAAAGGTGTATTTGAGAAACTTAATAAGGTTGCTGAGCGTACCAAGGCTGCTGGCATGCAAATGCTTTACCATAATCATGAGTTTGAATTTGAAACAGTCGATGGTGTGGTGCCCTATGAAATGCTTCTAGAAAGTACAGATTCAGATCTTGTTCAATTGGAACTTGATCTTTATTGGTGCGCTGTTGCAGGCGTTGATCCCCTTGAATATATCAATCGCTATCCGGGACGGGTCCCTGCGGTACATGTAAAAGATAGAAGCGCTGACAATCAAATGGTCAGTGTTGGAAAAGGGACTATTGACTTTAAGACGGTTTTCCAAGCGTCTAAGAAAGCCGGATTGAAGCATTATTTTGTCGAGCACGATAATCCTTCAGATGCTATGGCAAGCATTGCTTCCTCTATTAAACACCTGAGAAATTTAACTTTTTAACGGCCCCTGCTACTCTGTGGGAGGAGGGCAGAGCAAGGATTAGTGCCAATAGACTGCCGATATGATCGGCAGAATATTTCGGCGGCTTCTTTATCGCCCCTGCGTCAAAGAAGAGATACTAATCCTTGTGTCGTCCTCACAAGAGGGTATCCCTGATTCACGAGGCCTTGTCAGGTCACTGCTTTTATAACTAATGTACGAGAATAATTCGAATGTCATTCACATTGGTGTCTGTTGGCCCTGTTATAACTAAACCGTCAATCTCATCAAAAAATGTATAGCTATCTTTGTGCTTAATATATTGTGAGGCGTTAAGCTTTTGCGTCTTAATTGTTTCTACAAGGTCAGGTGTTAAAAGTGCCCCCGCCTCACCGGTGCCATCTTTACCGTCAGTATCACAGGCGAGTGCATAGTATGGATTGTTGATAGACAGCTGGCTGTAGAGACTTAGAAGATATTCTGTATTTGGGCCGCCTCTTCCAGTTGCAGGACCTAAGATAGCAGTGAGTTCCCCGCCTGAGATAAAAGCGATCGGTTTCCTTAGGTTTCCTTCCCTGAGATTGACCTTTTTCTTAGCGATGTGATAGGTGATGAGATTGGCATGTTCTGTTGCTGTTTCAATAGCATCGCCCTTCAGATCATATCCCAGATTGTGGATCGTATATCCTAGCTGACGAAGCTGCTCTTCAACGGCGTTTAGGGCAACGCGTGCACTCGCGATAAGAGAGTAGTGCGTATTCACATTTTTTGAATGGGAAATTTCCCGCTCTAAAATTGCGTCTCTTACTGCAGAAGGAAGAGAGATTTGATAGTTATTCAAGATCTTTTCAACAGAGTTTTTGGGTGTCAGAGTGTGATGGGTTGGACCCGAGGCGATATAGACGGGATCATCACCAACCACGTCTGAAATTGCCAGAGTGAGCACCTCTGCAGGAGCGGCTTGTGATGCTAACCGGCCGCCTTTGATCTCTGAGCAATGCTGCCTAACTGTGTTAATCTCTTGAATGGATGCACCGCAGGCAAGAAGTTGCTGGGTTAATTTGATTTTGTCTTCTAGTGAAATGCCCTGACACGGGGCTGGTAATAAGGCAGAAGCCCCCCCAGACAGCAAAACAATAAGACGATCCCCTTCTTTCAAGGACGTAGCAAGCTCTAGAGCTCTTATGGCTGCGCTTTGTCCAGCGGCATTTGGAATAGGATGGCTCGCTGTAATTTGCTCAAACTGTGAAAGAACCGATAAAGTTGGGTCTGGCGAATAATGACTGATGAGAAGCCCTTCGAATGGGCCTTTATACGCATTTGCAAAAACTTCAGCCATCTGTACGGAGGCTTTGCCTGCTGCAACAACCAGAGTTCGCCCTTTTATGGGGGAGGGGATATAAGAGGGAAGGCAGCGTGTTGGGTGAACAGCTGTAACAGCTGTTTCATATAAAGAGAGAAGGGTTTTGCGAGTGATTTGCACCTCTATGAGTCCTTTGGGGATGTGGCTTCAAGTTCCTTCTGACTTCTAAAGCCTGAAAAATACATAAGGATGAATACGCCAGTATTTGAGAGCTGATTCAAAAGCGTGTTGGCTAAAAAGATGCCCGCTACGGCCGCCTCTGGAGAGGGAACGAAATCTGCCAGTGATACAGCTAAGCCTAAGAGGATGAGTTCCTTATTGGGCGTAAAAGGAATGCGTGTAATCATCATTTTTGTTGTTACAAAGCCAACCCATACGGCAAGAGGAACCTCAGGAAGTATCAAAGACCACTGCAGCACTTGCAGACTTTCGAATAGTATAAGGCGGCCTATATGAATGCTAGTAATTCTACTAATTTCGGGCGCTTTAATTTTAAGGAGGCGGCGGCCAAAGAGGAGGAGAAGGATGACGATCATAATGCTAAAGATCATGACACCGCCAACATATTCAACTCCTTCTGGCAAGGTGTTCAAGAGGTCATCAAAATCGCCCATAAGCCAAAAGCCGATAAGGAAGAATAAAGCCAGAGTAGAAGACGACGCGCCAGAGAGGAGTGTGTTATCTTTTATCAATGAAGCTGATAGCTTATGATCTTGTTTGACATTGTTGCGAGCCCAAAAATATAGATAAGCTTCACCGCTGTAACCTAAAACAACATCATTTAAGGCTTGCTTGCGCATTAGAGCGGGGAGAAAACGTTGAGGAGCCGAAAAAAGGGTCAGCCAGTGTCTCCTGTATATGAAGGATTCACTGAGCGGTAATAAAATAAAATTGATCGCAAAGAGGCAGTAAAAAAGAGGATGGGTTGGTAAGTTGTTAAATATCGTCTCCCAGCCCATGGTTGATAATTTAGAAAACACATAAAAGCATAGGCTGCAGATCATGGCGAGTTGTAATAAGGAACCGACCTTTTTTGTCAGATCCTTCGGTAATTTTTCAAGCATGTGTTTCATCTCAAAAGTCTATTCAAAGAATAATATCAACGCAACAGCTTTCCCAAATGCTTTCGATAGTGAATTGAGAAGCGCAAGCTCCTTAACTTAAAAGGGACCTGTAATGCCCTAAAACCTGCCCCAGAACGCTATCCCAGTGGAATTCCTCACTGCGCTTGACGCTATGACTTGAGAATTTTTTACGAGTATTTGGATCTGTTATTAAGACTTCAATTCTATCAGCATATTCTGTAGCTGTATTCTTATGGGCAAGAAACCCAGTTTCACCATCTACCACAAGAAATTTACTACCAGAAGCATTCGCACAGACTTGAGGCACTGCAGAAGCCATGGCTTCTAGAGTGACATTGCCAAAAGTTTCTGTTTCAGAGGGGTTAAAGAAAATGTCTGAACTGGCATAGGTTCTGGCTAAGTCTGCGCCTGTCTGAAAGCCAACAAAATGTGCATAGGGCATGCGTTGGTGAAACCATGCTTTTTTCGGGCCCTCTCCTGCGACCACCACTTTAAACTCGAGGCCTCTCTTCCTGAGTATATTCATTGTATCAGCAAATACTTGAAGGCCCTTTTCTAGCACGATTCTACCCACAAAACTAATTACACAGTCATTTGCAGAAAATCCCTGCGAGAGACGCCATTTTTCGTCTCGGTTGTTTGGCGAATATTGCTCTAAATCAATACCCCGTGTCCATGTTTTCATTGGGACTGTCACACCTGTAGGCCTTAAGACATCCTCCATGCAGGGTGTTGGGATGAAGATTTCATTACATGTATTGTATATTTTAGCAATTTTGCGAGACATCATCCCTTCGACCCAGCCAAGTTTATAGTAAGACATATAAGTCTCAAACCGTGTGTGAACACTGGCAACCACTGGCAGGCCTCGCTTTGTTGCATATTTGATGGCTTTCTGACTGGCCCAATCAGGAGAAGATATGTGAATGATATCTGGGGCAAATTCATCCAGATTGGCAATGATCTCTTTTGGGAGACGGAAGGCAATTCGATATTCTTTTCTTGTCGGTATGGGCCATGACGGGATACTGATTAAAGTCCCCGCTGGTTCAAAAGCTGGTGTCTTGGAGGTGGGAGAATAAACACGCACCTCAACTCCTTGCTTTTCAAGATAGGCAACAAGTTTATTGAGCGCTTGATTTGCGCCGTCTTTTACATAGTTGTAATTACCAGAAAATAAGGCAATTTTTAACTTTGATGCAGGCATGTAAGTTTCACTCCATTAAAATTGACATATGAATATGTCTCTTAATCATGACAATATTGTGAACTTATTAATTTTCCGCTTAAACCATACTCCTCCTATGTTGTATAGATAATCTTTAATGAAGGGAATGTTTTATGGACTGTTTAAAAGTGGCTGCCGCTCAGCTTGCTCCTATTTGGGGTGATCGTGTGAAAACGACAGAGAAAATCGTAACAGCGATTTCTGAAGCAGCTTCAAATGGTGCAAGTCTCGTCGCATTTGGAGAGGGGCTTCTACCAGGATATCCTTTTTGGCTCAGTGACACTCATGCCTCAAAATTTGAGGATCAAGCGCAAAAAGAAATTCACTCCCATTATATGGATCAGGCCGTTTCCATTACGCGGGGTGACCTTCACCCCATTCAGGCGGTTTGTGCGGAAAAATCTATTGCTTGTTATTTGGGACTAATCGAACGGGCTGAAGATCGTGGATTTCATAGCCTCTATTGTACTCTTGCCTATATAGATCAAGAAGGACACCTTCAGTCCACACAAAGAAAATTAATGCCAACATATGAAGAACGTCTGGCTTGGTCCATCGGTGATGGCAATGGACTGAAAGTGCATGATATAGGTGCCTTTAAAGTTGGGGGACTAAATTGTTGGGAGAATTGGATGCCGCTTGCTCGAGCTAGTTTATATGCGCAGGGAGAAAGTTTACATATTGCTTCTTGGCCTGGAGGGAGTCATAACACCAAAGACCTTACGCCAGTTATAGCGAAAGAGGGACGGTCGTTTGTCCTTTCTGTTTCTGGTGTCATGCGTCCCAGCGATTACCCGAAAACCACCCCGCATTATGATCTATTGACCAAAACATCCAAAGCAATAATGGCAAACGGTGGCAGTTGTATCGCCGCACCCAATGGGCACTGGCTCGTTGCCCCGATTGGATCTGACGAAGAGATCATATATGCAGATATAGATGCAGGTCTCGTAAGGCAAGAACGGCAGAATTTTGATAGCTCAGGGCATTATAGCCGCCCAGATGTCTTTGAACTAAAGGTGAATAGAAAGCGTCAAACCATTACCACGTTTGAAGACTAAGTGATTATCTATAGTGAGTGAGGAGGGCATCTATGGGCAGATAGATAGCCCCAAGGCGACCAGGATGATCTTTTGCAGCTTCTAGATACTGCATTTTCGTAAAATCACCTTCCAAGACTGTTTCCCACTCAACTTTTTTACCATCCCGTAGCATTGCGTCCATATGGTCTTTTAGAATGATGAGATGATCAAGACTGAGATGGATGAGTTTAGGACCGATGATCGCGGCTGAAGCTTGACCAAGGGCGCAGGCTTTTACGTCCCACCCAAAATCTAAAATATCTCCTGTATCCGAGAGCTTAAGATCCAAAGCCAATGAACTACCGCATATGCGACTGCGACGGTCAATTGTTTTGTCTGGGTTCTCCAATCTAACTTGATTTGGAATTTGTAAAGTCAGGCGGAGGATGTCTTTCGTATACAATTTGGACATAGGTATCTCTAAGGGTGAAAGTAAGAATATTTGCTGTGTAACTTGAAAGCTCTGTTTTTCCAACCATTTTATGATATAATAGATTTGCTGTACCTCCCCATGGGGCGCAGCTATTGCCTGTTTCAAGGAAGTTATTCCTGATCTGATCATACCTCAGGCCCGTAAACAGGACAGAAAGGGCAGCATATTGCACCCTCAGACATAAAGGAAATCCAGATGGATGCCGTACTTGAAAGGTCGCCTGATTTAGGCGATGACCTGGAACTGAAGGACGCCACTGCAGATCACGCCTCTGCGAAGCCGACCAGAGAGGAAGCTGAAGAAGCTGTGCGTACATTGTTGCGCTGGGCAGGAGAAAATCCTGAAAGAGAAGGTCTTTTAGAAACGCCGAAAAGGGTTACAAAAGCTTACTTAGAATTTTTCAAAGGCTATAGTCAAAACCCTCATGAAATTTTATCAAAAACATTTGAAGAGGTTGAGGGCTATAACGACATGGTTGTTGTGAAAGATATCCCCTTTGAAAGTCATTGTGAGCATCATATGGTTCCAATCATTGGTAAGGCTCATGTGGCTTATATGCCGAATGGAAGAGTTGTTGGCCTTTCGAAACTTGCTCGCACGGTCGATCTGTTTGCAAAGCGTCTTCAAGTTCAAGAGAAGATGACAGCACAAATCGCGGATGCAATAGAACAAGAGTTGCAAGCCGAAGGAGTTGCCGTTGTGATTGACGCGGCCCATCACTGTATGACAATGCGCGGCGTTCATAAGCATGATACCACAACGGTCACACATAGTTTCAGAGGTTGTTTCAACGAGTCGAAGTTTGAGAAAAGGTTTTGGCGCGCTGTTCAGGGGTGAACTCGGGATATTTTAAATGAAACTTAATCAAATAACATTGCCTGTATCTGACATGCAGGCAGCTGTTGCTTTCTATCTGTCGCTGGGGTTCTTGCAGATTGTGGACACACCTCATTATGCGCGATTTGAAGATCAAGATGGAACCGCCAGTTTTTCTCTCTCTCTAGAGGAAAATGCCGTCAATGGGGCAATCATCTATTTTGAAGAAGAAGAGCTTGATGATTGGGTCCATCGCTTAAAGGAAAAGGGGCATATTTTCTTAACAGAGCCGGAAACAAAAAGCTACCTCTGGCGCGAGGCTATGCTAGAAGACCCATCTGGGAATAAAATTAAACTTTACTGGGCAGGCGAGAACCGGTTAAATCCTCCCTGGAGAGTTGAGATTAGAGAGTGATAATGGAATTTTATACGCCAAAAAGCCGAAGCGACCTGGAAGAAGGATCTGGTTTTGCCCCCAAATTTGATGACCGCGGTTTAATTCCCGTGACAACAACATGTGTCAAAACTGGGGGGATATTGATGCAGGCTTGGATGGATGCGGAAGCGATAAAGCAAACGCTGATAACCAAAGAAGCGCATTATTTTTCTCGCTCTAGACAGGAGCTTTGGCATAAAGGGGCTACTTCTGGGGAAATTCAAAAAGTAATCAATTTCAAAACAGATTGCGACCAAGATAGTCTTTGGCTGATTGTTGAGCAAATGGGAGAGGGCTGCTGTCATGTGGGCTACCCCTCTTGCTTTTATCGAGAAATAAGCCTTGAGGATGAGGGGGGCCGACTAGAGACAACCCTCACAAAAAAATAGGCCCCGTCTTCATGGCCTATTTTCCGTTATAAATTATTTTCAAACAACTTAAATATGCGTCGATATTCATCCAACCAGCTGGATGGCTCTGTGAAGCCATGGTTTTCGACCGGAAAAATCGCTGTTTCAAAATTGTCAGTCTTTTCAAGTTCAATCAGTCTTTGTACTAATCTGACGGTGTCTTGGAAGAAGACATTGCTGTCCACCATAGGTGCATTTAATAAGAGTGGCTTTTGTAAGCCTTCTGCAAAATATATTGGACTGCTGCGCTCAAATGCAATGGGGTCAACCTGAGGGGTGTTGAGAATGTTAGATGTATAGCCATGATTATAACTGGTCCAATCAGAGACAAGACGCAAGGCTGAGCCTGCAGCAAATAAATCAGGCTCTTTAAACATGGCCATTAACGTCAGAAAGCCACCGTATGACCCCCCGTATCCGCCAATGCGCTTTGGATCTACATTCTCATTTTCTATCATGAAATTAATACCGCTTCGAATATCCTCAACTTCAGGTGTTCCCATCTGACGGTAGATAGCTGTCCGCCAGTCTCGGCCATAGCCCTTTGATGCTCGCCAGTCCATGTCCATCACAACATATCCTTTTTGAATAAGCATCTGATGGAACATAAATTCACGGAAATATCCAGACCACCCCTTGTGCGCATTTTGGAGATACCCTGCACCGTGGATAAACATAACAGCGCGTTTTTTTATAGCGTCATGTTGAGCGACGGGTCTATAGACGCGGGCATAAATCGGACGGTCATGGTGATCAGATTTTACCTCAACGATCTCAGGCGTTTGCCAAGAATATGATTTAAACTCTTCACTGGTGAAAGCACTAATTTGGACAGCTTTTGAGTTTGAGTGCGCTGATTGCACAAACAATTCTGGCGGCATGATTGTCTTAGAGTGCTCAAGCAGTAGAGACGATTCATCAGGACTAAGACGATAGTCAATCAATCCCCCTAAAGACGTGAGTTGCTCATGTTTTCCTGAGGCGAGAGCCACACGGTAAATTTCAAAAACACCAGGATGTTCCTTATTTGCTCGGTAATAAAGATAGTCTCCTTTCTTGGTCACAGTTATTCTGTCTGCAACATAAGAACCTTTAGTGAGCTGAATAGTTTTTTGGCCTGGCTTTTTAAGATAGATATGTGCATAGCCATCTTCTTCGGATTGGTAGAAAAATTGATCTGAAGAGGGAAGCCAACCCATCTGATTGTGATGATAATTTATCCATGCATCGTCATGAAGGCGGTGTTCTTGTTTGAATTTTGCTGTGCTAAGGTCAACCGTTGCAATCCAACGATCTTTATTGTCATGAGCCTCCATCATTACGGCGACATCAGCACCGTTTGGAGACCAAAGGGCTCTCCAGAAAACGATATTCCTAGGGGCATTTTGGGAAGTGTATGATTTACCGTCCCGTTGCATATTTTCCTGTTTAACTGACGCAAGGACGTCTTCGTCAAAGCCATCCAAGTCTTTGATGCTTAATTGCAATTTTGTGCTGGATTTCAAGTCAAGGAGCCATAATTTTTCTTTGGGAGGCGTCGTCGTTCCAACCCTAACTCTGGCTTTGACGGCTTCCACGGATGCATCTCCCGTGATATAGTTGGGCATAACATCCTTTTTGTTGTAGGCATCGCCTTTTTCGCGTGTGGCGACGATCATTTTATCTCCCGTTGGCGAGAGGCTTGACCAGCGAATTGTTACCTCTTTACCGAGATAGATGGAATCAGGAAGTGAGGCTGGCGCGGCTTCTTTTAGAGCGTCTCTATGTGCCTTAGCAGCTTTTTTTTCCGCATGTTTCTTGGCTACATATTCAATTAATTTATGCTGTTCCTTGGCAACATATGATTTTGGATCCTTGATGCTCTTGGGAGGTTTGCCAATTTTAAGATTAGCCAGCTCTGCCAATTGAAAGTTGTCGGGATTTAGGCTGTAATAGGTCCAGCCGCTTCGGAAAACAATTTTACCAGTGCTTAAAAATTGAAGACCTGTTTTGCTCTCTGAGGTGAAGGTAAGTTGTTTAAGCTTACCAGTTGCTACAGCCCGCATGAAAATATTGCCATTTGAGAGATAAATAAGCTTTGATTTGTCGGCATTCCATACGGCCCGGTTTGAGAGGGTGTGCAAAGAATGTGCATCAACTTGGTTCGGCGTATCGCCTGCATCAATGCCATCGACAAAGCTATCACGAATAGGACTGTTTAGCCGCTTTTGACTGTATATAATTTTATCGCTCTTATAATGCCAGCGCCAGTTTTGCGCAGGTCTGCCCATCCAGTCAGGGTCAGACATGACTTTTTTTAGTGTGATTTTTTTATCTGTTGTTTGAGCCTCAGAAGACAAGAAGCTACAGGCAATCAGACTGCTTATAAGAATTACTTTTTTCATACTATTCCCTCTTTTGTGAGTTGATTTAACTATAGAACGCAATATGTGGATGAAAAGTCTTTTTCTTTTGCTAAGATGCAATAAATATCAAGATAGATGACCAGATGAAGGATAGACCATGATCACACTCCAACTTTTTGGGGCTTTTCGAGATTTTAATGAGAGTAATAAACTTTCGCTAGAGTATAGCGAAGGTATGACAGTCAATGAGGTAAAGAATCAAATTCGTCAGCACTTTCAGGGACAAGAATCCTTTCTCTTGCTTTTAGATCGCTCGCGCTTAGCTGATGACACGCATATTTTTCTAGATGGAGAGAAATTAAATAGCCCTGGGGACTATGCTTTGCTCCCGCCTGTGAACGGAGGATGAGATGGCAGATCAAAATTCTTGGTTTAGTGTTGGTGTAAGTGAAGAGAGACTCTCTACTGATGGTGCAGAAAAATTTATTGAGCATCCAGGGCATGGGGCCCAGACGAGTTTTATCGGGGCTGTCCGTGATCTCAATATGGGGCGTTCTGTTGAAGGGGTCTCCTATGATTGTTTTGATCCACTCACAAAAACAATATTCACTACTCTAGTTCATAAAGCGCGAGAAAAATGGGGGCAGATGAAGGTCTATTGCTGGCATTATAAAGGCCGTTTAGATGTTAAGGGCCTCAGCATCATCATCGCGGTTTCAACACCTCACAGAGATGAGGCTTTTCAAGCTTGTCGTTTTCTGATTGAAGAAATTAAGCATCAAGCGCCCATTTGGAAAAAGGAACACTACGTGGACGGAGACAGTGAGTGGACTGAAGGGTGCGAACTTTGTGGCGAAGATCATGTCCATAAAGGTCATCAGCACACACACGATCATTAACTCTACGGCGATCTAAAACTGGACAGAGGTAAAAGTTGATCTAATTTAAAGAAGATGAACGAGGGGAGTTTTTTATGACACATCAAGATATTATCATTCCTGAAGAAGTATTTGATTGGTACGACAGCTATGCCCATGGTGGCATTGATAGACGAGAATTTATGACTCGTCTTGGTAAATATGCTGTAGGCGGTTTAACAGTAGCTGCGCTCGCCGGGGCTATTTTACCAAACTATGCGCTGGCGGAACAGGTTTCCTTCAATGATCCTGAAATTAAAGCAACCTATGAGACTTTCCTTTCTCCTGATGGGCATGGTGAAGGTCGAGGGTATTACGTCTCACCCCGAAAGGCTGACGGTCCACAGCCAGCAGTTCTTGTTGTTCATGAAAATCGAGGGCTTAATCCTTATGTCAAAGATGTTGCACGGCGCCTTGCAAAAGCAGGGTTTATTGCATTTGCCCCCGATGCACTTCATCCTCTGGGTGGCTATCCAGGAAATGATGATGAAGGTCGTAAAATGCAACGCAGCATGGATCGCTCAAAGATTGAAGCGGACTTTAAAGCTGCGGCGAAATTCTTGAAAACGAGAGAAGATACGACTGAAAAAACGGGTGTCGTTGGTTTTTGTTTTGGTGGTTTTATTAGCAATATGCTCGCGGCAGAAGTGCCGGATCTTATTGATGCGTCAGTGCCTTATTACGGCAGTCCAGCGCGCCTAGAAACTATCAAAAACATTAAGGCTCCCATGATGCACCAACTGGGGTCACTTGATAAGCGGATTAATCAGATGTGGCCTAGCTATGAGGCTGCTTTGAAGGCAGGGGGTGTAGACTTTAGAATGCATATGTATGCAGACGCACATCATGGCTTTCATAATGATAGTACGCGGCGCTTTAAAAAAGATGCTGCAGATCTCTCATGGGAAAGAACTCTTGCATTCTTTAAAGAACATTTAGCTTAAGAAAGTTATGAAATGACCTGCTTAACTTTTTAAGCAGGTTCTTCAATACGGCAGCGAGAATTAATAATTTCATTAATTGTTGATATGATTGTTTCCTTCTCACCTCGGATTGCACCATGTGAAAGAATGGTTGATGCCGCTCCATTGATAATGGATGTAGGGGATGAAGCTGAATATAATTTGATCATATGCAAAGCTTGTGCAGCCTTATCTGATGCCAAATAGTATGATATCATAGCTAGTGGCTCCGTGGGCACATTCCCCAGCACGAGTTCCCAATTACTCATAAACATTTACCTCTCATGACGTGTTTTCCCAAAACACTGATCCTATGTTTACCAAGAAAGTCCTAATAAATGGTAACCAAGGCACAAAAGGCTATTTATAGACTGTAATACTAAGGTTCTATTATCTACACTAAAGCGCTGACAGTCACTGGGACGCCGTTTACAGCAGCATTGCCACTCACTGCATCAATCAGCGTTGTATCGGTGATGTCATTACAACTGACACCGTCTTTTTCAGTGGCCGTGGAAAGTCGGCCTCTGCGCCCTTTGTGCCCCCAGCCATGAGGTAAGCTTACGACACCAAGCATCATATCTTCATTTGCTTCGACTTCTGTAATGACACTCCCAACGGCAGAAGAGATCTCTACTTTGGCGCGATCATTAATGCCTAGAGATTTCATGTCCTCAGGGTTCATAAAAAGGTGAGAGCGCATCTTACCTTTCACTAATCTTTTTGAGTTATGCATCCAACTGTTGTTACTTCTTATATGACGACGCCCGATCAACAAGAGTCCCTTACTGGTATTTGCATCTGCAGATCTCTTTACCCGTTCAATATCTTCTAAAATATAAGCGCTGTTGAGGATGATTTTTGGGTGATGGCTTGCAAGACGTTGGGGCAGGCCTGGTTTAAGTGGACCAAGGTCAATGCCGTGTGGGTTTGCTTTCAGTTTAGCAAGGGATAAGGCGAGGTCATGGTCACTTTTAGCGCCGTAAGGGCCATATTGGATCCCTCTGTCGATAATTTGATGGGGTGGGGGAAGCGGTTGGCTATCAATATCCTTTGCTTTTGCAATGACACTCGCTAGTTCATTCATAATTTCCCAGTCGTGCTTAGTGCTGTCTTCAGGGATGATCACAGGCTCGTTGTAACGGGTTACGTCTCTGACGGCGAACCGGTTGAAGACGACATCATAATGGTCATGTTCTAGCGTTGAAGTTGGGGGAAGGATAACATCCGCATGGGCCGTAGTTTCATTAATGTAAAAGTCAATTGAGACCATGAAGTCTAATGTTTGAAAGGCTTCTTCAAGGCCACGTCCGTCTGGCGTTGATAGGATAGGATTGCCTGCGATGGTAACCATTGATTTGATTTGCCCTTCGCCGGGCGTAGTAATTTCTTCTGCCATACTCACACAGGGTATTTCTCCGCCGGCCATAGGTTTGCCGCTCACACGACTGCGTCCGGGGATGTAGTTGCCAGGGCCACTTTCGGCGTTCGATGAAATGTTGGCAAAGGCTGGTGTCGGGACTATCGCGCCGCCTCGAACATCTAGATTGCCTGCGAGAATGTTGATTACTTGTATCGCCCACTGACAAAGTGTTCCATGGATTTGTGTCGACACCCCCATGCGGCCATAGCAGACGGCTCTTTTGGTCAAAGTAATCTCTTTGGCAATGGTTTTAATTTTTGTTGCAGGGATTCCACAGATAGAAGAAGCATAGTCAGCTGTGAAGTCTGTGACGAGAGGTAGGATGTCCTCTAAACCTTCTAAATGGGGTTCAAGGTGACCTAGGTTTTCAAGGGGATCACACAACAGCTGATGAATGAGAGCGAGCAAAAAGAAAGCATCAGTACCTGGTTTGATGAAAAAATGTTCATCTGCCAGCTTGGCGGTCTCTGTCTTTCTTGGATCGATAACGATCACCTTGCCACCTCGTTCTTGAATGGCTTTGAGACGTGCTTTCACGTCAGGCACAGTCATTAAGCTGCCATTTGAAGCCAAGGGGTTTGCCCCTAACATGAGCATATAATCTGTATGATCAATATCGGGAATCGGGATCATAAACTGATGTCCGTACATGGCATAGGAAACCAATTGATGAGGGAGCTGATCTATAGAGGAAGCAGAAAAATTGTTTTTGGTGCCTATGGATTTTCTTAAAACACTCCCATGGGTCATTGTTCCGTAATTATGCACCGAGGGGTTCCCAGCATAAATACCAACAGCATTGTTTCCATGGATGGCTTGGATCGAGGCGATATTGTCTGCAATGATTTGATAGGCTTCTTCCCAAGTAATCTGTAGGAAATCTTCCCCAACTTTTTTTACAGGAAATTTCAATCGATCAGGGTCTTCTTGTAAATCTTGAAGGGCAGTGCCTTTGGGACAAATGTGACCCCGGCTAAAGGGGTCTTTTTTGTCGCCTTTGATAGATATGATATTGTTATCTTTGACTTTTATTTCCAGTCCACAAATGGCCTCGCATAAATTACAAGCCCGATACACTGTCTTTGTTTCTGATGTCATTGACTTCCCTCCGCCACTGATTCTAGTCTATCCTCTCTAGAGACATGTGGCAATATGGAAAGGCTATCGCATGACGTCAGCGCGAATAGGGGTTATTCTTGCAGGGGGAAGATCTTTAAGATTTGGTCAAGATAAAGCTACGTGCCTTTACCAGGGTAAGAGCTTTTTGAGCCTCGCAAAAGATCTGTTGCAGCGTTTGAATTGTGAGACTATCCATATTTTAGGTCGGCCTGAAGGGATTGAAGATGAACGCCCGTTTTCTGGTCCTGGGCAGGCGCTCTCAAATTTTTTAAGGAAAGCAGACTACAGTAAGACTTATATTGTATTGTCTGTGGATATGCCTTTGCTTTCTAAGGTCTGCATTGACCATCTTTTGAACCATGCTCTGAGTGCTTATTTCGATCAGTCTTTCTTTCCATGCATCTTTGATAGGCCTCGTCCGCTTACAGAAAATTACTATAGAATGCGCGATATACTTGACTATTATGCAAGTGAAAGCATTGTATGCCCGACAGAATGGCAAGGTCAGTTGGCGAATATTAATACACAGAAAGACTACAAAAAAATTTGCCAATAAAAAAAAGCCCAAGGAAACCTTAGGCTTTGTTTTATGGAATAGGGGGGGGCGTTACTTGGCGTGGTTGCGATGAACCCGCCTTACCATACGCTCAAGTGGTGCATGCAAACGACTGTTTCCGGCAATAACTGACCCACTGTCTAACATTTCTGATTTCCCACTAAAGTCTGAGACATAACCGCCAGCTTCACGCACAATCAGAATGCCTGCCGCCATATCCCAGGCTTCAAGAGAGGCTTCCCAGAAGCCGTCATATCGACCCGCCGCGACATAAGCTAGATCCAAGCTTGCCGCTCCAAATCTACGAATGCCAGCCACGTTCGGCATAATTTCTTTCATTTCAGCCAGAAAAAGATCGTGATTGCCACGCCCCATGAAAGGGATGCCTGTGGCTAGAATAGATTGATCAAGTTTCTCTCTGCCAGAAACACGAATGCGGGTATCATTACAGTAAGCGCCAATGCCGCGCTCAGCCCAGAAAAGCTCTTCTTTGATGGGATCATAAACAATCCCTGCTATCAACTCCCCTCGCTCTTCAACCGCTATGGAGATAGACCAATGCGGGAGGGCATGAAGGAAGTTTGTGGTTCCATCAAGAGGATCAATGATGAAACGAGAGACATCGCTTTTGCCTTTGATTTCTCCGCCTTCTTCAAGCAGAAAACCAAAGTCAGGGCGAGCTTTTGAAAGTTCTTCAACGAGAATGCTCTCCGCTTTTTTATCCGCTTTTGATACGAAATCAGCAGGGCCTTTTTTTGTGACTTGAAGTTGTTCAACTTCGTTAAAGTCTCGGCGAAGGTGGCGTGCAGCTTTATGTGCAGCAGAAACCATTACATTCATTAAGGGGGAACGACGGGCCATGGGGGAGGCTCCTTTATATATTGGGGTTACTCAGTTACTCACCGCGGCCAGCATATTCGCGCTCGGCTGTGTTAACGATGACTTTATCACCAGCTTTCACGAAAGGAGGCACGCCGATACGCACGCCGTTTTCCAATGTGGCTGGTTTGTATGAGGATGACGCAGTTTGTCCCTTCACTACAGCTTCTGTCTCAGAGACTTCTAAGGTTACTTTTTCAGGAACTCTCACGCCAAGTGGTGATTCTTCATGGAATTCAATCTGAACCGTCATGCCGTCTTGAAGGAAGACAGTGTCCTCCCCAATGTCTTCAGCAGAAATTGAGATCTGTTCGTATGTTTGTCCGTCCATAAAAGTATACATGTCACCATCGCTAAAGAGAAATTGATAATCAACTTGTCTAAGAGATACTTTTTCGACTTTTTCAGAAGAGCGGAAGCGTTCGTTTAATTTGCTGCTATCTTTGAGGTTGCGGAGTTCTACTTGAAGGTAGGCGCCGCCTTTACCAGGTTGAGTATGGGCGATTTTTACTGCGCGCCATAGGCCACCTTTATGTTCAATGACATTTCCAGGACGAATTGTATTGCCGTCAATTTTCATGGACTAAATCCTCACGTGATAAAACATTTTAAAGAGCAAAGCGGTTAAATCGTCTGTTTAACCATAGTTGACTGGCACATAGCAGAGATGCGTATTTGGGTCAATTATAATATATGACCGAAAGGTGGGAAACGATATTGACATCTCTTTTAATGCAATTAATAATTATTATTAACTAGGAGAGAGATATGATATTATACCAAACTGAATTATTGACCCCAGAATCAAGCAGGCAAAAGACAAAAGAAAGGGTGCCTTTTTCTAAAGACGGCTCTGAATATGTGATTGCTCTTTGTCGTTTATGGGTGAAAATTATTCACTTAAAAGAAGATGAGTCTAAAAGAGAGGCTTTTATGGAAACGTTTAATCAGTGGCAAAGTTTGAGCTGTCTTCTGGGTGCAGAAGTAGTTCATGCGATGGATCGTTTCATGAGTTTACTCGCACGTCATTGCCTAACAGATATGATTATGGGATGTCGCTGCTGTGGTAAGCTGAGCCCTGATGAAATTAACCTTTTATCTATGCTTTTTTCTCTGCAAAGTGGTCAGAGAGAAAAAGCCTATGAAATTCTTGCGCGAAAGGTTGAAGCGCAGCACCTAGAGATGACTTTTCATACCCTTATTTTAATCGCATGTTCTTTACAAAAAATTGGGCTGCCTATTAAGGGTGAAATACTTGAAGCTCTGTCACAGGAAACTTATCGAGTTAGGCGCGCTGTTCATTAGAGGAATACATATTACCAGTTTGGATAAGGTGGACTGTTCACTCTGACAGAGGAAAGGGCGAGGAGAGGAGACATCCACAGAGCCTCACCCAATAGTATATTTGTATAGCTTAGATGCTTCTTGTGATCATAGTGACCAAATATTTAATATTATTGTCAAAATCATTATAATGGGTCCGATAGATCGGGCCAATTTCCTCTAATGTTGTTTGGAAAATTTGATCGGGAGTATGGGAGTGCGCTTTCCCTTTTTTGACAACAGATATGACACTTTCAAGCAGCGTGGCATCTCGGAGTACAGAGTTGCCGTTTGTTGGTTTGCCATGTCCAGGGAGAACAATCGCCGGATTGAGCAATGCGACGGCTTTGAGGCTTTTGACTAAATGTTTCAAGTCCCCATGATGTGTCATGATAGGCATCCATTCAGAATTTAGTACGTCACCGCCTATTATAATGCGTTGCTCTGGCAGCCAGACCATGACATCGCCAGGCGAATGGCCGTCCTGAGAGAAAATAAACTTCACTTTTGTCTTACCGAAAGTACGAATTTGTTCATGCTTGGCCAGAGTTTCAGGGTATGTGAATCGAATTGTCCCAGTGGTGCCTTTTGTCATTCTGTTGAAGGCGGCAGCATCTGCTTTGCCGTCTTGCTTCATCGTTGCTACCGCCTTGGCAGTGGAGATGATTTCAGCATTGATGTCTTTGAAAACGGCATTGCCAAACCAATGATCAGCATGGCTGTGAGAGTTAATCACCCAGCGGATGGGTTGATCTGTAATAGACCGAATCGCCTTTATTATCGCTCGCCCGATTGTTTCAGAAGACCCTGTGTCAATGACAAGTACACCCTCGGAAGTAATAATAAAGTAGCTGTTAGAATTCCAGCCTTTATTTTCTGCTGTAGGGCGTCCATAGGCAGGAGCTACAAGACTGTAGACATTTTTTCCAAGCTGTTGTGGGGGCATATCAAAATCTGATGCAGTGGCATGAGGGGCAATGCTGGTGTTGCCAATGAGACATGCTAAAAATAGAAATTTTATTATATATTTCATCGCTGTAGCTTTCGAAATTATTTTTGACTAGGGCTGATGTGCCTGAGCTTCTAAGAAGCTGAAGGCTTCATATACAAGCCAGTCATACCTTCAGTATAACCCAGAAGGCGGCACAATAGTCTCTGGCATGCCGAAAGCAACATGGCATTTAGTTTAGATGGGGGTACAAATGAAACTATGGTGTATTTCAGGAATTTAGGCGTGGCCGCTGTCCAAGGAGAGCATCGATATATCGATGCCAAGCATGGCCATAGCACGCGGCCAAATGTTGTCGGCTTCCGTATGAAAGAGAAGTTCAGTATCTGAAGCAGAGGTCATCCAGCTGTTTTGTTGAATTTCACCTTCCAACTGCCCAGCACTCCATCCCGCGTACCCTAACGCAATAACATAATGCTCTGGCCCTTCGTTATTGGCTATGGCCTTCAGGACATCTGTAGTTGCCGTCACAGCAAGCTTTTCGTTGATCACTGTTGTACTATCCTGACTGTAATCAGCAGAATGGATGACAAAGCCTCGACCAGGTTCGACGGGACCACCGCAGTGAATAAGGGCTTCAATCTCTTCATCGATCGTAATGTCAAGCTGTTCCATTAGGGAAGAAAGCGACATGTTGCTAAGAGGCTGATTGAGAACTACCCCCATGGCGCCTGTTTCATCATGGGAACATAGCAGCACCACGCTCCGATCGAATCGTGGGTCTGACATGCCCGGCATCGCGAGCAAAAGGTGACCTTTGAGATAGGGGCTGGATGTCATTTTTTTTGTCCAGTTTGAGATGGCGTTACCCTAACAAGACTATACTTTTTCGAAAATATAGCAAGTTCATATACAGGTTTTGTCAAAAGCGTTTTGACATTCAAAAAAAAGCTGTCAGGCTTACTTTGTCGTTTAAATTTTATGGACATAGTCACATGACAAAAGTCTTCTATAGAGATGTGAAATCTCTTTATCCAAAAGCAGTTTCAGCACATGGAATGTATCTCACAGATTCACAGGGAAAACAGTATTTAGATATGAGTGGGGGGGCGGCGTCGGCCAGTATGGGGCACGGGCATCCTCAGGTCATAGAAGCTATGCATCGTCAAATTGATCAAGTAGCCTATGCGCACTCTGGTTTTTTCACGACGGACCCCCAAGAACAGTTAGCAGAGCTTATCACCCAGCAATTTCAAGAAGCAAACTCCTATGTGTATTTCTCCTCTGGAGGGTCTGAAGCCAATGAGACAGCCTTAAAAATGGCTTGGCAATATTGGCGGCAAAAAGGGCAGCCCAAAAAAGTAAAAATCATCAGCCGTGAACATAGTTATCATGGCAATACTCTAGGTGCTCTCTCTGTTAGCGGCAATCTGCCTAGAAGGCGATCAATGGATAATATTTTGCTTGATTGGCCGCGAACGAAGGCCTGCTACAGATTCAGACTTGGGGCCGAACATGCTTCTGAGGAGGCCTATTGTTCCTATTTGATTGATGAGTTAGAGACCCTTATCAATAAAGAAGGAGCCGAGACGATTGCAGCCTTTATTGCGGAGCCAATTGTGGGGGCTTCGTTAGGCGTCGTTCCTGCAGTAGAAGGGTATTTTAGTCGCGTTAGGGATCTCTGTAATGCCCATTCAATCCTTCTGATTTCTGATGAAGTTATGTGCGGCATTGGTCGCACGGGATCCTATTTCGCTCATCAGCAGGAAGGGGTCATTCCAGACATGGTCACTCTAGGTAAAGGAATTGCGTCAGGGTATCAGCCGCTCGCTGCTACGCTGGTCAGAGAAGAAATTCATCAGCATTTTGTTCAGACGGAGGGCTTTAAACACGGTCATACGTACGTGGGGCATGCCACGGCCTGTGCTGCCGGATTGGCTGTTCATACCCTGTTGTTGAACGAAGGGGTGTTAGAGAATGTGTCTCCCAGAGGTGAGTATTTTAGAAAGGCCTTGAAGCATCAGTTTAGCGCACACCCCCATGTGGGAGATATTCGTGGACGTGGTCTGATGATTGGTATTGAATTCGTGAAAGATAAAGATACATTCGCTCCCATTGAAGATGCTGTGGCTCTTCCTTCTCAAATTAAAAAAGCCGCCATGAACCATGGGTTAATTTGCTATCCTGGTGGTGGGTCCTCTCAGGATGGTTTGAGTAAGCATATTCTCTTGGCACCGCCGTATATCCTTGAAGATCGTCATAGTGACGAAGCAATCCTAAAAATCGATCGTTTGTTAAAGGACATAAAGTATGTCTAATCCCATGATCATTATGGCCGCTCCAAATGGCGCGCGCCGCCAGAAGGCGGATCATCCCCTTATTCCACTGTCAATTCCTGAAATTGTTAGAGTGGCTGAAGAGGTGAATGAAGCGGGATGTTCGATGCTTCATTTACATATCCGTGATCACAAGGGGCTCCATAGCTTAGATCCCGATATATACAACGAGGCGCTGAAAGCGATCAGAGTCATTCTAAAAGATCACCTCATTCTTCAAGTCACAACGGAAGCCGTTGGGCAATATTCGAAAGACGAGCAAGTGGCTGTGATTAAATCCCTAAAGCCAGAAGCTGTGTCTTTAGCCCTCAGAGAATTGTGTCCTGATGATGCGGATGAGAAAGATTTCGCTGAGCTTAACAGATGGATGCAAAAAGAGAATGTTTTCCCTCAATATATTCTTTATGACGAGAATGATTATCAACGATTTATAGGGATGAGGAACCGAGGTCTTCTGGCGCGGGCAAATCCTTTTGTTTTATTTGTCATAGGGCGACATCAAAATGATCAACAAGATCAATGTCTTTATGAACAGGCAAAGAAAACAGACCTTCCTTGGACAATGTGTGGTTTTGGGGCACGAGAGCAGAAGATAGTGGGCTTTGCAGCAGAGCACTCTGGACATGTTCGTGTTGGATTTGAGAATAATATTATGCACTCTGCAGCGGTACCGCTGGAGGATCATCAATTTATGATTCTCAAAGCGCAGGAGGCGGCTCAAAAATCGGGAAGAACTCTTGCAACAGCTGATACGATTAGAAAGCTGTTTTCCTTATAAAAAAAAGGCGCCATTTCGGCGCCTTTTCAATTTCTATGTTCTTAAGAGAGCTTAGAATGCAAAGCTCGCTCTTAGATACCAGCTTCCACCTTCGTAGTTGGCAGCAGACCGGCGAGGGTAAGGAAGTCCTACGCTCTGACGGTTGGCATAGGGTGCATCAATAACATCAACATAGCTGTCAAAGATATTAGAAGCGCCAAGAACAACTTTTAGGCCTTCATTTACTTGATATCCAAGCTCAGCATCAACATAGATTGTTGATCCAATTTCGAAACTTGGGTTTGTTGCAGCACCAATTTCACCGCGCTCATCATAGTGTTTACCATAGTAGTTCGCACGAACCATTAAGTTCCACTTATCTTCACCCCATTTTGTATTTGTAGTGAAAACCATCCGAGTGCTTGGGTAGTTATTTTCAATATCTTCGATGGTCGAATTGCTTACAGGCTGTTGACCATTCACGTCTTTTTGACCCGTGATTTTGATTTTATTGAAATTAGCTGCCCATGTGAGGTCTGTCGTAACGTCATCATTCCAGTCAACGCTGCTGTTCAAAACAACATCGATCCCTTGTGAATACATATCCAGGCTGTTTGTAAAGAAAGAAACAGTCTGTCCAGGTGCTGCACCAGGAAGGTTAATTGTACGATAGATACGATCATCAATTTCAATGCGGTAGAAATCAATTGTTAATGTCGTATTCTCATAGACGCCTGTTGCACCAAAGCTAAAGTTTTTAGACTTTTCTTCAGTGAGGGGAGCACCACCAGCACCAAGTGCTGCGGCACTATCTGGGCGCACAAGGCCTTCTTCAACAAGACCACCTGAGATACTATCAAATGTCGTGATCACAGCCTGAACATTGGACTGGCCAGGTGTTGGCGCGTGGAAACCTGTTGATACAGCGGCACGAAGTGTCCATGTTTCATTCGCGTTGTAGCGAGCAGCAATCTTACCGTTCACTGTGCTACCGAAATCAGAGAAGTTTTCATAACGCAGAGCATATTGCATTAGGAAGTCTTCGTTCACATCTTGCTCTAGATCTGCATAGACAGCCCAGTTATCACGTGAGAACTCACCTGAATCACGTGGATGGTAGCCTTTAAAGCCACTCACGCCAGCACCGATGAATGATCCAGGTTCCCCTGATGCAATCTGGTAGGTCTCGTCTCTGTATTCGGCGCCCCAAGCAAGGTTCAATGTGTCGTTTAGCTCTTTAGAGAAATCAAGGTTGATATTCATTTCTTCTTGGAAAAGAGCACCAACATCAAAGTCCATTTGTGCAATTTGGCCGCCGGATAGGCCAAGGCTTGGGTTGACAGAGTTATTTAGGAAATAATCCATTTCACTGTAGCCGTATGCCATGCTGAAATCATAGTCAACATCACCAAAGACACCTTTAATACCACCAATAGCACTAAAGTCTGTTTGGTCGCCGTCTAAATAAGGTGTGAAACCTGCAGGGAGACCTGTAAAGCCATCAGCACGTAGTGGGGCAAGTGATGAGTGAGTTGGGCTACGATAGAAGAAACGATAGCGTCCTTCTTTTTCAGAATAGTTCCCCATGAAGTAAAGACTGTGATCTTCGTTGAGCTCTAGACCAGAATTAAGGAATGTCATAAAGCCACTTGTTTCAGGCCGACCCCAGGTTTGTACCAGCGGTGCGTCACCAAAGGGGCTGTCTGATCCAACACCAGGAACGCCAGCATCTTCAAGAGCTTGTGCGTCAGGGCGCTGCGTGCCGCGTGACAGTGCATCATTATCAACATATTCCATGCTCAAGTTAATGAAGCCGTTATCACCGAGTGGGAAACCAACGTTACCAGCGATCTTAATGCTGGATTCGCCTTCATAGAACTGACCATAAGAGGCTGTTACAAGGCCGCCTTCACTGTTGTCTCTAGGGACAAAGTTAATCACACCAGCAATCGCGTCAGCACCATACTGAGCTGCAGCACCGTCACGAAGTACCTCAACGCGCTTAAGCGCAATGCCAGGGATCATGCCGATGTCTGGACCGTGAGCACCATTACCAGCTGCCGGTGCAAAGAAATGCAATAGAGCTGAGCGGTGACGACGTTTTCCGCCGAGAAGAACAAGTGTTTGATCAGGAGCCAGTCCACGCAAAGATGTTGGTCTTACGAAAGCTGAACCATCACCCGTAGCTGGAGATGCTGTGAAAGAAGGAACAAGCGCTTTAAGATTGTCCGTCATGTCGGCAGCATTGCCCATTTCGTTGATTTGATTTGCGCCAAAAACATCGATTGGCACAGGTGAATCAGTGGCTGTGCGAGGTTTTTTGCTTCTTGAACCAATAACAGCAATTTCTTCTGCTGCCGCGGCTTCATCACTATCCTGGGCCATGACCATCTGAGGTTGAGAGATGAGCATCGCCCCTAACGATGCACTCATCAAATATTTAGTTGATTTTTTCATGTATTCCTCCGAGTTTGTTATATGAGTATTCAACTCAGGAAAAAGCTTAAGAAGGAGAGAAAGTGAACAGCAAGAAAAAAGGGTACGTATTTTGACTAAAGTTGAATTTTTTTTCCAATTTGACAGAAATATTGTAAATTTGTCACTGTTTAATCGAGTTATGCAATTTCTTTGATTACAAAGATGTGATCACCTGTGTATAGCCAAACCACTGGGATACTGCTACATAGCCACAAAGAGAGTAAGTCTGGAGTAGACAATGAATAAAATTATCATATTCTTTGTAGGGTTGTGCGTTATATCGACAGCCACACATGCAAAGGAAACTGAGTGGGTCTCTCATGGCCAAGAAGCGAAGACGCGCCTGATTGGAACGAAACCAGTTGCGGGCAATGCTGGTCTCGTTTGGTTGGCTTGGGAAGCAGAGCTGCAGAATGGTTGGAAAACATACTGGCGCAGTCCAGGTGAAGCAGGATTGCCTGTAATTGTTAAAATTAACGATGTTGAAAAAGAGCTGGCTTATCCAATTCCTGAGAGATTTGAGCTATTTGGCCTGCAAACATACGGTTATTCTAAGAAGGTTATCATTCCTTTTCAAATCGAGGCTGAAGCTCTTAAACGGGGTGATACGGAAATTCATGTTAGCTTTATGGTTTGTAAGGACATCTGTATCCCAATTGAGCATACATTCCAGCCACCTCAAAAAGATAAATTTGATTATGATCTAAAGATTGCATCTTGGCTTTCGAAAGTCCCGATGACAAGCCTTGAAGAGAGTAAATTTAAAGTCATGTCTCATAAAATTATTGGCCCAGTCGGCAAGCAGCGAGTTATCATCGATGTGAAGGGGTTAGAGGCTTATCAGCAGGCGGACTTGCTAATTGAGGGACCTGCAACAATGATGTTTATACCAGCAGGAAAAACATCAAAGGGTGATTTTGTTCGCTTTGTTGTCAAGACATCAGGTATGGGTGATATACCAGATCTAAAGAATGAAAAATTGCGGATCACGGTTATTGATGGTAATGGAAAAGCTATAGACGTTTCGCGTTAAAAGAGATTAAATAGAGCATTAGGTGTATTTTAGAAAAAAAGGAGAATGTTATGCCAATTCAAGCAGGGGATAAGATGCCTGAAGGTGTTTTAGTTGAAATGACAGGGGATGGACCCGCGCCGCACAATACAGCGGATTTATTTGCTGGAAAGAAAGTTGTCTTTTTTGCTGTTCCTGGTGCGTTTACGCCCACATGTTCAGCCCGCCATGTGCCAGGGTATGTTGAGCACGCTCAAGCCCTAAAAGATAAAGGCGTAGATGCTGTATATTGTATGTCAGTGAATGATGCCTTTGTGATGGGTGCTTGGGGAAAAGACCAAGGCTCTGACGAGGTTGTCACAATGTTAGCAGATGGTAACTGTGACTATACAAAATCTTTAGATCTTGTTTTGGACGGTTCAGGGTTCGGTATGGGACAAAGAAGCCAGCGTTTTGCATTGATCGTGACGGACGGTGTGGTCGAACATGCTTGTATTGAAGCGCCTGGTGATTTTAAAGTTTCAAGCGCTGAGCATGTAGTTTCCTTGCTTTAGATCTTCAGAGAAATAGGTTATCTATAGGGCAGCTTTTTGCTGCCCTTTTTTATTGCGCGCCTTTTTAGTTGTTCTCTGCCTTGGAAGGCATTAAAAACAGAGAAGGACTCATTAGGGATTGCTATGTCACTTAAGAAAACACTCCGACCATTTGGTGCAGAATGGATCACTAGCTCTTTCAAGCTTGGATTAGAAAGGCGCCTTCAGGAATGGAAACGAAAGCTTACAGGTAAGGAGCATGAGCTCTTATACTTTCACCGAGCTGATGATCCTTATTGTCAACTTATGGTGCAAATTCTACCTGAGCTTGCTCAACGCTTTCAAGTGACTATACGCCCCAAAGTATTGGAGCGCCTTCCTGGGTCTATGTATCCTGATCCCATTCGATTTGAAGCCTATTCGATTGTTGATGCCTCCCGTGTCGCCAAACTCTATGGATTAGGCTTTCCGGCAGATGCAACAGTTCCTGACGTTCTGTCAACAGGTATGGTTAATCGCCAACTTGCTAGCATCCAAGACAAACCAGACTTCTTTGCAGTGGCAGAAGAATTGGGAGCCCTTTTATGGCGTCGCTCTGTAAGTCGCATTCAAGAAAAATGTTCTGTTGCGCTTGTCGAAGAAGAGACACTGAGGGCCAATGAGCGGCTGTTGATTTCGCTGGGGCATTACGCCAGTGGATCACTTTATTATGCTGGAGAATGGTATACGGGCATTGATCGTCTTGATCACTTGGAACAACGTTTTAATAGCCTACTTATTGGGGACGGAGAAGTTCATTATGATTTGCAGAGACTTTGGCGATACGGACTCCGTCGCTCAAAAGTTTCCTCAGCATCAGGTGTTATAGATTTTTATTTTTCTTTGCGAAGTCCCTACAGTTATCTAGCCTTGGAACAATTGGCTGCGCTTAGTGCTGAAACAGGCGTCAAACTTAACTTGAAACCAGTATTGCCGATGGTAGCCAGAGGGCTGAAAGTGCCTGATACTAAGAAATTTTATATCGTTAAGGATGCTAAGAGAGAGGCTTTGCAACATGATATTGCCTTTGGACGGTTTGCCGACCCTTTAGGTAAAGCTGTACATTATGGATTAGCAATTGGTCAGTATTTATCGACCATTGATAGAGGTAAGGAGTTGGCTTTTTATAGAGTGTTCTTCCGGTCTGTTATGGCGGAAGGTATTGATGCGTCTACTGATAAGGGACTCCAGAAAATTACAGAAAAATCAGGAATCAGCCTCGCGATCGTTCGTGACGCTTTGCAGCAGCAGGAATGGCAGGAAGCACTGGAAGAGAATAGAAAAGAAATCCTTCAGTACGGATGTTGGGGAGTCCCCGTGATGCGAGCAAACGGGAAAACTTTTTGGGGGCAAGACCGCATTTGGGCTCTTGCTGAAGCACTAGGTGAGAAAACACCCACCTAGTCTTTCTATTTCTTTACTGAATCTATTTCTTTACTGAAGAAGGGCTCTCAACATCCAGGCTGTTTTTTCATGGATGGTCAATCGATCTGTTAACAATCCTGCGGTCACCTCATCTGATGCATCGGCCGCAGTAGAGATACTCGCTCTCAATCCGCGAGCTAATGTTTCATGGGCCCTAACCAACGCTTCAACCATTTCCTTTGCATCTGAGTTTTCCGTTAGTACACTATGTCCTTCAGATTTATGGCCACTTAGGTCAAGGGGGACTTTTACGTCTAGGGCCCTTATTCTCTCAGCGATGTCATCAATGGCAGTGGCAAGTTCTAGATAATGATCCTCAGTCATGGCATGCACAGATTGAAATAAGGGGCCAGTCACATTCCAGTGGACATTCTGAGTTAAGGCATAGAGCGTAATGCTGTCTGCTAAGATGTTTTTTAGTTGTGAAGCAATCACTGCCTGTGATTGTCTATCAATGCCGTTATTGAGTGTCATGGGTCAATCTTTCTGTTAGCGTTTCGATTGACCTGACAGTATCAATTTCAATTAAATCGATCCAATTGATTATATTTATTTTAATGATCGATAAATTAGATTTATTTCAAGAGGGGTTCTACCACACCTTTCAAGCTTTTTAGACCAGCCTTTTCTCCTTCTTTGAGGGCGTCTTCTTTAGACTTCCCTTTAAGATGAAAGGCTCGTAATGCCATCAATGCGCCGACCCGGTTACTACTGGCACAGTGGACAGCCACTTTATCTTTTTCTGAGGCTGCTAGAATTTTGTCCAACATTCTTGCTTTGTCTAATGAGATGTCGCTACGGCTACCGATTGGTAATGATAAGTATGTCATGCCAAGAGAATTACTCTTCAATAAGAGATCGCTGCGATCAAATTCAGCTTCTGGCCTAAGGGTGACAATTGTTTTAATGCCTTGCTTCTTAAGCTTGGCAAGGTCAGTTTCTGAAGGTTGACCTCCAACAAGAATTTTGTCAGAAATCCATTTAGCATTTTTCATCTCTATTTCATCATCGTCGCCTGAAACAGCTACGAATGAAAAGGACATCAACATGATAAAGGTGATAGATAAATAGCGCATAAGATCCTCCTGATTTATAATCGAAACAGAAGTATATCCTATTATTTGAATTGATCCATGCCTTTATTGGCTAATTGATCTGCAATCTCGTTGCCTTCAACGCCGGCATGCCCTTTGACCCAGTGCCAGTTGACAGAATGGCGGTCAACTTCTGCTTCTAATGCTTGCCAGAGTTCTGCATTTTTAACGGGTTTCTTTTGGGCATTCCGCCATCCATTTTTTTTCCAGCCATGAATCCATTTAGTGATACCATCTCGCACATAGGTGCTATCTGTATATAAATCGATTTCACAGGAACGTGTCAGTGCTTTTAAGGCTTCAATCGCCCCAGTTAGTTCCATTCGATTATTGGTGGTTTCATAGGCACCGCCATAGAGTTCCTTAGAATGCTGACCGTACTGAAGCCATGCTCCCCAGCCCCCAGGGCCGGGATTTCCAGAACAGGCACCATCTGTATAAATAACAACGTTACTTCCCATAGGACAATCCTTCCCGGGTGAAATGCTGAAGGCGCTCTAGATAGACCTGAGGGTTTTTCTTTTTCACGAGGGCGTCTGTTGTATCCACATACCAATCAAAGAGACGTGTTAGGTAAAACCTCATACTGGCCCCTTGGCAAAGGAGAACTAGATTATCTTTTTCTTCTGTCTCTAGTGGGCGCACAGACTGATAGCCAGCAATCATAGCCGTCGCATTTTCTGGCAAGAAACAATTTTCAGAATCAAAACACCAAGCTGTTAGGGATATGGCTAAATCATAAGCCCATATATCAGTGCAGGCAAAATAGAAATCGATCACTCCGGAAACCTCGTCGCCAGAGAAGAGAACATTATCAGGGAATAGGTCTGCATGAATGGTGCCTCTTGGCAATGTTGACGGCCACTGATCCTGAAGATAAGCCAGTTGGTTTGCTATAAAAGCCCCAGCTCCAGGGTGAAGGGCGTCGGCTTGCTCTGCACGCCCTTTGAAGAGTTCTAACCATCCAGATACAGAGAGGGTGTTCTCCACTGTTTCAGGAAAGTCAGAAAGAGCCTTATGCATTTCAGCCATAACCTTGCCGCAATTATAGCTTTGACGGTCGTTGGGAAAGTCACTACTGACTCCATTTAAAAAACTGATCATACAGCAAGGCTTGCCTTTGAGGGTCTTAAGAGCAAGGCCTTTTCTATCCTCAATAGGCAAAGGACTCTTAATCCCCTGTTCTGCTAAGCTCTTCATGAGTGTGAGATAATAGGGCAAATTTTCTGGGTCGGCACGTTTTTCATAGATGGTGAGGATGAATTTTTCTGTGGTGGTTTGTAGCAGGTAATTGGAGTTTTCAATCCCTTCAGCAATCCCTTTGAAACTTGTTGCCTCTCCAACGTCATAGGCTGAGAGATACTCTTTCAACAATGTATCGCTGATTTGCGTATAAACAGCCATTAACTCACATCCTTAAGGAGCGGAGGAACTTTAAAAGTTACATTTTCCTCAGCAGTTGTTAAGACCTCTACCTTAGCAGACCAGCGTCCCTTTAAGGCCTCAATAACTTCTTCCACTAATATTTCTGGAGCACTGGCTCCGGCCGTAATGCCTATAGAGTTAGCACCCTCCAGCCAAGCAAAATCAAGTTCTGTTGCACGCTGAACAAGACGAGCTTCACAGCCCTGTTTTTCACTCACTTCTACAAGACGTCTAGAATTAGAAGAGTTTGGGGCTCCGATAACGATAATTCGATCAGATTTTTTGGCCAGGGCTTTGACAGCGATTTGTCGATTGGTCGTGGCGTAGCAGATGTCTTCTTTTTTCGGCACTGTAATTTGCGGAAATCGATCAACCAAGGCATCGACAATATCAGAGGTGTCATCAACGGACAGGGTCGTTTGGGTCACAAAAGCCAGCTCGTTTGGGGTCTCTAAATCAATTTTTTGTGCATCTTCTACTGTTTCAATGAGACTGATGGTGCCGGTCTCGACTTGCCCCATGGTGCCTTCAACTTCAGGATGGCCTTCATGACCAATCATGAGGATATGGCGACCAAGTTTTTCATGGCGCTCTACTTCGCGGTGCACTTTTGAGACGAGAGGACATGTGGCGTCCACATAGACCATTTTTCTGGCCTCTGCTTTTGCGGGAACAGATTTCGGTACACCGTGGGCTGAGAATACCACCGGCGCATCATCGGGGACCTCGGCAAGGGTGTCTACAAATATTGCCCCCTGCTGTTCTAAGCTTTCTACAACATAACGGTTATGAACGATCTCATGCCGAACATATACTGGCGGCCCAAATTTTTTGAGCGATAGTTCAACAATTTTTATTGCACGATCCACCCCTGCACAAAATCCCCGGGGATTGGCAAGAAGAATTGTTATGTCAGTTTGCTCCATGGGTGTGTCCTCAAGAGATATGAATCTGTAGTTTCAATTTCCTAGCCTTAGTCTCTAGGAAAATCAAGGCTTACCTGTCTTTGCTTTCGGAATATATCTGAGCCCATTTTTTATACATTTGAGCATCACTAAAGTCTGCAAAGGCTTTTTCTTTATTTTTCTCACCTATTGAAGAAAGGACTGCTTTTGTGGCAACCAGTTGACCAAGGTTTTGAGCTAATATTTTAGCACTTTTGCCGTAGATGTAGGGTCGATTTTCAGCGGCAACCATGGTGGAAACATCACCGACATCTGTTGCAGCAATGACTTTACCTGCTGCCATAGATTCAAGCACGGCTAGGGGCATTTGCTCGGTATCTGAGGAGAGGGCAAAAATATCAAATAAACAGCTATATCGTTCAGGCTGTGTTTGATGTCCTGCAAAAAGTATCTTTTCTTTCAATCCAATACGCTCAGCTAGCATCTTCATAGCAGGAAGGGCCATGCCATCGCCAACAAGCAAGAGACGCGCGTTGGGATAGTCTTTTTCTACAAGAGAGAAAGCCTCTATCAGTCGTCCAATGTTCTTCTCAGGCCTCATGGCACAGACTGTGCCGATTACGCAGTGATCGGCATGAAGAGACAATTCTTTTCTAAGTCCAACTTCAGGGGCAATGGAATAGCGCTCTAGATCAATGCCATTGGGTATGTAGCAGAGCGACGAAAGTGATCTTCCCCATGTCTTCAAAGCCATCTCTTTTAGATAGTGGCTTGGTACAATGATTTTGCATCGCCCACCATACCCAAGACGCCTAAAGACTTTACGGCGAAATATTTGGCTGGATTGCTCTTCAGGACCGAAGCCATCTTGCACATGGATATATGATTTTTTGCTACAGAATCGAGCGGCTAATGACCATTCAATACTGCCCCAGTTATAGGTTAGAATTTGTGACGCTTTATGCTCAGAAAGAAAAGCTTTGATCGTGAGGATATTTTTCACTAATCCCCTGCTTAGATCAGGTGGTTCTACCTTAATGACTTGAGCGCCTTTACTCTCTTCTGGAAGAAGTGCATAGGCGTCATAGCATCCATCTAAAGCTAGTATATGATGTTTAAAAGAGTTAGGCTCGCCCTTCATTTGCATTCTGATCAGGTCGATAAAGCGGCGCTGGGGGCCTCCTACTTCAAACGTTGAAAAAATATGAAGTATATCTGACATCTTAGGCTCTTTTATGAATTTCTAAAGCTTTTCTCTTAAATGCGTGCATGTCGGATTCCGGTTTCCAGCCCAATTCATTCTTGATATCAGAGCAATCAAAATGAGCAAACATCGCACGAGATTTAAATTCGCGAAGTGAATGAAATCCTTGCTTCTTGCCAGCTATTTTTTTGATGAGAACTTTGACATTTTCTTCAAGATATATTTGGAAAGGGGACTGTGCATGGTAGACAAGTGGACGTCCTGTCGCCTGTGCGAGAGCCTTAATATAGTCTTTCGCCCCCAAAAGCGTATCGCCGGAGAGATTATAGCATCCAGTAAAGCCGTCTTTTTCTGCGGATAAGATACAGGCACTCGCAACGTCTTCTGCTAGGATTAAAGGAAGGACATGGTCGCCTTTGCTCCATCCTAAGCAATGCTTTTCAATATTGAAGACACCAAATCCGCTATGGAAGGGACTTGTGCCCTCCCCAAGAACAACACCAGGCCTTAGGATCACGAGAGGCAGATTGTTGTCTTCAGAAAAAGCAATGAGTCTCTCATCTGTGATGGCTTTGGCTCTGGCATAATCTGATCGAGTGTTTGGGGTGGGGTCTGCAAGTGTACGCCCTGAGATAGTTTCCCTCTTGTCTCCTAAATAAAGGCCAGCAATAGACCCAATATGGACAAGTTTCGCTACTTTTGCCATCACACAAGCTTCAGCAACCTTTTGAGCGCTGCTCCACATGGCATCAAGAACGGCATCTGCTGAATGCCCGCCGCCGCCGTGAGCGAGGTTGAGTACAACAGGCATATCTTTAGTGACCGTCGCAAGAGCTGTTGAATCTCGGGCATCCCCTTGTACTAAAGTAATATTTTTGTGAGTGAAAAGGTCAGGCAAGCCTGACATGGTTCGTGCTAATATTCTAATTTTCTTGCCGCTGTTAAGAAGTTGCTGTGTCAGATGCCGACCAATAAATCCAGTACCCCCAATCAGGGCTAGATCAGCCTTCTCAAGAGTCTCCCCTGGGCGATGAATGATTAAATCGCTGGAATTCTGCGTAGTGGGTGCGGCTTGATCAGAGCAGAGCCGTGTCAGACGTTCTGCGAATGAAAAGCTATGAAGGGAAGAGGCTTGGTTATCTACGGCGGAATAAAAATTTTCTATAGAACCACGCATGCCTAAAAAGAAACTGTCTTGCCGCCCTGACAGGCCAATCATGCTTTTGCAGTAATTGATGAAGCCTTTTCTGGTCTGTGCTCTTATAGCTTTGCCAATTGTGCGCCCTGAGAATAGATGGTCCATCGCTTCGAGCCATTTACTTGGTTGGTATAGCGAACAGGTCCCTTTCATCATGTCCACCTCAATGGATCCATCAATGCCTACAATCGTCAGTGTCCACGACGGGGTCGGGACTCCTACAACAAAATTAAGCTGTGCTGTTACTTTGTTGTCACTCACAAAAGTAAGGCCCCACTGTTGGTAGAAATCTTTGCCACCAGAGATTTGAATGGGCGGTGATTTAACCCATGCATGGGACTGTGCATGTCCAGAGATAGCTTGCAGCTGGGCTAAAGGATGGACCGCTTGCTCGAGCAGAATGTTATGGGGTTCTGCAAACATCCAATGTGAGAATTGTTGAGCTTCTAATTGCCTAAGCGGGGCTGCAAATGAACAGGATACAGTTTGAATGGGCCCGATTGCCCCTTGTTGAACATAGTCGTAAGCTTGCTTAAACGCGGGGATGAAAAGAGAATTTTGATTAACAGAAAAAGCTTGTCCCTCATGCTGCTGAGCAAGGGCGGTCAATTTGTCAAGCTCAGCGCTGGTCACAGCAGCAGGTTTTTCTAGGAAGACATGATATCCTGCCTTTAGGCCTTCTTCTGCTAAGGCCGCATGGGTTGGCGGCGGTGTTAATATATGCAAACTATCAATAGAGATTGCTTCTTTCATGTCCGCAAGGCTTGAAAAAGCATTGGGTATAGAGAATTGCTCAGCAAAGGATTGCGCCTTTGAGAGGTTGAGATCAACAACGGCTGCTGCGTTCAGTCCTAAGTCTATGAGTGCTGCAGCATGCGTTTCAGCAATGACTCCAGTCCCTAAAAGAGCTATTTTCATGCTCAAAGGCTCCTGTGCTAGTATGACCCCCGAATGTCATATAGGGCGACAGTAAATAATAACTATTGGAATTCCAATAAGAAATTACTAAAGTTTCGTCACTTTACGAAGAAACCATTCAGCTTAAGTTCATTGCAAATAAGAGATAGTGGCCAAATGAGTGTAAAAAATAAAATATCGATGATAATGGCTTTGATGCTGTTTTTTACAACGAGCCCTGTATCTGTACAGAAGGCTGCAGCCTCTATTGGCGGTACAGTGAATGCTACTATCGTTTTTGATGATAAGAAGAAGAAGCAGAAAAAGAAGACTCGAAAAAGGAAAAAAGTTTCTGAAAAAGTTTCTGAAAAATCTTCAGGAAAGAAAAGACAGAAAGCGACGCAAACAAAAAAACGTCTAAAGAATAAAAGACAGCCAGTCGATTCAAAGAAGAAACGCAGGTCAGCTCCAGAAAAAAGAGCACAAGATCGCAAAAATAATGACCATCAACGTGCTTTTAAAGCGCAAAAACGCGGTGATATTAAACCTTATAAGACAATAAAAAGAGACACTGAAAAGCGCTTGAATGGTAAGATTGTCGGGCAGAATTTGGTGCAGACAAATCGTGGATGGGTTTACCAGTTGGTTTTGCGTAAAGAGCAAGGCCGAGTGGTTCGCGTGATTGTAGATGCTCAAACGGGCAGAATTATTAGCCAACGTTAAAATAAAAAAACAACAAAATATAATAATGACAGGAAGGCAGATATGAGGATTTTAATTGTAGAGGATGACCTAGATTTAGCGGGGCAATTGAAATCCGCTATGGAAATGAGTGGGTATACGGTTGACTTGGCTCATGACGGTGAAGAGGGCCATTTCCTCGGTGAAACTGAACCTTATGATGCTATAATTTTAGATATAGGCTTGCCTATTCGGGACGGGGTTTCAGTTTTAAGACAGTGGCGTAGTGATGGAGTTAAAATTCCCGTATTGCTGCTCACAGCAAGAGACAGCTGGTCAGACAAAGTGGAAGGTCTAGATGCTGGGGCCGACGATTATCTCGCTAAGCCCTTTAATATGGCTGAACTTATGGCAAGACTGCGGGCACTCATTCGCCGGAATGCTGGCCAGACAACCTCACAGCTTACCTGCGGAGAGGTAACATTGGATACTCGAAGCAGTATGGTCACATATGAAGGGATGCCTGTTAAGCTGACAGCTCAAGAGTTTAAATTGCTAGCCTATATGATGCATCATAAAGGAAAGGTAATCAGTCGGACAGAATTAACAGAGCATATTTATGATCAAGATTTTGACCGAGATTCTAATACAATTGAGGTCTTTGTAACTCGCTTGCGCAAGAAGCTTCATAAAGGGTTGATCGTCACGGTACGAGGCCTTGGATATCGATTAGAAGAAGTTCAAGACGAAGGATAAGAGCGTTGAATTCCATAGCATCCCGTCTTTTACTTTCCTCTTCAATAGTGATCCTATTGTCTTTGTCCTTGGCTGGATGGGTTATTTCATGGACATTTGAAGAGAGTTTAAGGTCAGACATGGATCTGCGCCTGCGTGTAATGCTGGATACTATGATAGGGGTCAGTGAACTGGGCGAAGCCGGAGAGCTTCGCTTTAATCGACCAGTCCTAGACCAACGCTTCGATGAGCCCTTTTCAGGGTTTTATTGGCAAATATCTGAAGTTGATACTGACCCCTTTCGCTCTCGGTCTCTGTGGGATCAGGCTTTAGAATTGGACCTTTCTAAACAAGCCTTAAGAGGAAGATTTTCAGGCTTATTAGGGCCAGAAGAACAGCAATTAAGGAGTTTACAGCAAGACATTATTTTGCCAGAAAGTGATCGCATTTTTCGCTATGTTGTAGCCTTGGACACAGCATCAATACTTGAATCTAAAGATCGCTTTGATCGAGTATTGAATTGGGCTCTGCTTATGATTGGGTTGGCCATTTTGATGGTGATTTTCGTGCAAATTTTCTTTGGGCTTCGTCCCTTACATCAATTGGGGCATAAATTACGGGATGTACGGTCTGGCCGTCGACCAAACATTGAAGGCCAGTTTCCAGCTGAGATCGATCCAATGGTTCAGGAAATTAATGAACTTATTTCCTACAATAAAACAGTTTTAGAGCGTGCGAGAACGCATGTTGGAAATTTGGCTCACGCTTTAAAGACTCCTTTGACAGTTTTGAAGAATGAAGCGGGAAATAGTGATAAACCAGTCAATACTCATCTTCTTTCGGAGCAGGTTAACATGATGCAAAATCATGTGAGTCATCACTTGAGGCGCGCTCGAGTGGCAGGGCGGATGAGCGGAGGAGGGATTTCGGTTTCTAGTGTTCTAACGAAACTGAAAAAGGCCATGAAAACTGTCTTCCATGAAAAAGAATTTACCATTACAGTAGACATTGATCCATCCTTACTTTTTGCCGGAGAGCAAGAAGATTTGACAGAGATTGTTGGTGTGCTGCTTGAAAATGCCTGTAAATACGGCGGAGAGGAAATCTATATTTCTACACGAAGTTTAGACACTCCGTCCGAGATGGATCGTGAAATGTTTCAGCTGATCGTTGAGGATAATGGTGCAGGAATTCCAGAGGATGCCTTTGAAGAGCTCTTCAAGAGAGGCCAGCGATTAGATACTCAAACTAAAGGCTCTGGCCTTGGTCTATCCATTGTGCAAGACGTTGTAGAATTATACGGTGGCCATTCCCATGCTTCAAAATCAGAATATGGCGGTTTGAAGATCTATCTTACCTTGCCAAAAGTAAGTTGATTTTCAGAAATCTTTACTTGTCTTTTTTCTGCCGCACTAATGCCATTCTTCATTCAGATAGTATTCAGGCTATAGGCGGTAGTGTGTTCATCGGCACCTTGAAAGGATAGAAGAATGGCAGCTCTTAAAATGGAAACAAAATCTCTCAAAAAAATGACTTTAGTTGTAACTATGGCCTTTGGCCTGACAGCATGTCAGGGCGACGGTGTAAATGAAGGTATTGGGACACTCATAGGGGCTGGTCTTGGGGCATGGCTCGGTTCTGAAATTGATGGCGGTCGGGATCGCGGCGCAGGCATGGTGATTGGCTATATGGCAGGTGCAATGATTGGCAATAGTGTCGGGAAAAAATTAGACCAGCGCGATCGGTTGCTGGCAGGAAAAGCACGTCACTTTTCACTTGAGAAAACAAGTGGCGGTGTACAGACTGACTGGTATAATCCAGATTCTGGACATCGGGGATATTATATTCCTGAGCCGGCGATTAAAGACGAGCAAACAGGTCGGTACTGTAGAGAGTATACTCAGGTTGTAACAATTGGAGGCAAGGAAGAGAAGGCCTATGGTCAAGCTTGCCGACAAGTTGACGGAAGTTGGGAGATCGTCGACAAATAGAAATTTTTTAAAAGCTAAAGTGCCGTGAAAAGGCATAATGCAAAGGCATCTGGAAAAAAAGCATCTGGCAAAGGCGTAATCGTCTTTGCTTTTTTTGTATGCTCTTCGGAAGATCTGGTCTAAGGATATTTCTCTCATTTGAAAGAACGCCAGTATGAAGGAATTCAGGGATATGAGGATTAAGTCAACCACCATAGAAAATGCCGTGCAGACTATATTTGCTCACCCCTCCATCATAGACTGTTTGCAGGGGTGCGATGTTGCGTTCTCCTTTGCCTCAGATATCCCTTCTACCTTGTTGATTGATTGTGCACAGCTACACAGTCTCTTTCATGAGAAACTCTTTGCGGTGGCCCCCTTTCACTCAAAAGCATCCTTCGCACTCTCTATTGAGTTGGTCTACGAGGAAGACGGGGCGGTCTTATCCTTCAGTGGTTGCCAGAGTGAAGGCCGTGACAAGAGGCAAGAATTTCATTTTACTATGCCCTTTGGCTTTGAAGAAATTCAAGAGAAAACGGAGAGTTTTCAGCAGAGATTTAACATATTATTGGCGGATGATAATAGAGAGAATCGCCGTTATTATGAGGCCTTTTTTACAGCAATGGGGCACAGCTTAACGACTGTCGCTGATGGTGTTGAAGTCTTAAAAAAAATGACAGATGAGGATTGTGATTTCGATCTAATTTTGATGGACCTTAAAATGCCCACCATGTCTGGATTCGAGGCCACACAAGAAATTCGATCTGGACAAGCGCCGCTTTGCAACATCCCCATCATAGGATTTACGGCATCGATAGACAAAAATATTTCACAGAAATGCCAGAGAATTGGGATGGACACTCTTTTGGAAAAGCCCATACAGCAGGATCACTTCCTCCGAGTACTCTTACCAATCTTAGAGGCGAAAAAAGAGTGGCAAACTCAAAGGTAATTATCACGTACCATCAAGCATCATATCAGCACATTTTTCACCAATCATTATGGTTGGTGCATTTGTATTGCCGCCGATCAATCTAGGCATCACGGAGGCATCAGCTACCCTTAGGTTTTCAATGCCGATCACTTTGAGGCTTGGATCAACAACACTCATAGGGTGATCAGCTGCCCCCATCGTGCAGGTGCTTGTCGGGTGATAGATCGTTTCAGATTTCGCGCGGATAACGTCATTGAGCATATCATCAGACATATCCAAGATGCCCTCCCAATGCTCTTCAAATCGCTCAAAGAATGGGGAAAAAGCAGGTTGAGTAAGTACTTTTGCTGACATTCGGGCTCCTGCTCTTGCAATTTCAAGGTCATATGGGTCTGCTAAATAATTTGGATCAATGAGAGCATGATCGTGAGGATCACTAGATTTCAGGCTAATAGTGCCTGTGCTTCTTGGTCTCAAGACGCAGCTATGAATGCCAAAGCCATGGTGCTTGGGATAGGCAAAGCCATGCGGCTCATCAGCAATGGCCATGATCATATGGAATTGGATATCAGGACGCTCTAGTGCCGCATCTGACTTTAAAAATGCACCCGTTGGGACAATAATGTCAGACATAAACCCAGGTTTTTTTCTGAACCATTTCCATAAGCCTGTCAGTGCATGATAGGGGTTTTTATAGCGTTTCATTGTGATGGGTTGCTTACAGTAAGCTGTGACTGTTGTATCGAGATGATCCTGCATGTTTTTGCCGACGGCAGGAAGGTGTTTATTCACAGCTATGCCGTGACCTCTAAGATCTTTTTCATCGCCAATGCCCGACAACATCAAGAGCTGAGGCGAGTTTATTGCACCCCCACATAAGACCGTCTCCCGTCGAGCTGTGAAAAGTAGAGTTTTCTTTTTATGATCAACTTCGACGCCAACGGCTTTTCCTTTTTCAATCACGACGCGCCGAGTAAGAGCTCCTGTAAGAACTGTTAAGTTCGCACGGTCCATAACAGGCTTGAGAAAAGCTGCGGCAGTCGACCAGCGTCGGCCTTCTTTAATCGTCTGTTGAAAGGGTGCAAAACCTTCTTGGTCAGCGCCATTAAAATCAGCGCTTTCTTTAAATCCTGCTTCTAGGCCACTAGCCAGAAAAGCATCATTTAGGGGGTTGTCACTGGTACGAGGCCCAACATTGAGGGGGCCATCACCGCCGTGATAGCTATCAGCGCCTTCTTCAAATGATTCACTCTTCTTAAAATAAGGGAGCACATCGGAGAAAGACCAGCCTTTACAACCCAATTGGGCCCATTCATCATAATCTCGTGCATGGCCGCGAATGTAAACCATTCCATTCAAAGAGGAAGAACCGCCAAGAACTTTGCCGCGTGGCCAAAATAGTTTCCTGTTATTCAGATGTTTTTGCGGTTCTGTCCAATAAAACCAGTTATTTCTTGTAGAAGAGATTTCTTCCCCGAGCATGGCTGGAACATGGATCGCGAGGCTTTTGTCAGCCTTGCCAGCCTCTATAAGCAAGACTTCATACTGACCATTTGCACTTAGGCGATTGGCTAAAACGCAGCCAGCAGAGCCTGCGCCAACTACAATAAAATCAAATTCTGTTTTCATAAATCCTCATGGGCCTATACAAAGGCTTATCCTAGATAATAAATATTTCGCTCAGCTTAATTTTTTCAAAGTGATTGGCAAGCCATCTTTCGGTTTTGTAAGGGGAAGCATCTGGAACTCTGCTTGATACCCCTCCGGGACTTTTAATTCGTAGTTGGGCAAGAGGTGCGCCATTATTAGTTTTGACTGCATATAGGCGAAGTGAAGGCCAATGCACATGTGTGCACCTCCTGAAAAGGGGATCCAAGCATATTTATGCCGTTGTTTGACGCCGCCTGACTCTGTGAAACGTAAGGGATCAAACTTCTCGGGTTCTGGCCAAATGTCTTCATCCATATGCGTCGCTGCAGGCATTAGACCAATATGAGTGCCTTGGGGTATGTGAAAGCCGTCTATTTCAACATCTCTTACAGTTTCTCTAGCTATACTGGGGACTGGGGGGTGGATTCTAAGAGCCTCTTTGAAGGCGCATTCTGTTAAGGGCAGGTCATGCATGCGGTCATAGCTTACCCCTGGTTCATTTTGGCCGAGGTCAGCAATTTCTTGTCTTAATTTATCTTGCCATTCAGGGTGCCGAGCCAGTTCATGAACAAGGGTTGTTGTTGAACTGGTTATTGTGTCATGGGCAGCCATCCATAAGAAATTCATATGATCGATAATTTCTTGATCAGAAAAACTATTGCCTTCATCGTCTTGAGCCCGACACATGTGAGAAAAGATATCATCACCGTCCCCAGCACGGCGATTAGGAATTTCACTCTGAATGTAATTTGAGACAAATTTTCTCCCCTTAATGCCTTTTGACATTTGTGTAAACGGGAGCGCAACTCTTATAGGAGCGACCGAAGCCAGGACCATATCCGTAAGAGATGTGTTTATCTTTTTAGCGAGAGAGTCATCGATATCACCAAAAAAGACTTTTGTAGCAAGATCTAGCGACAGCTGTTTAATAGAGGGGTAAAATTCTATTTTTTCTTTATCAGCCCATTCTTTGATACGTAAAGGAATTTCTTGGTTCATCACATCGCAGTAATGTTTCATTGGCTGAGTTTTAAAAGCAGGAGCCATAATATGCCTATGTGCTTTATGTTCATCAAAATCTAAGAGCATGAGGCCTCGAGGGAAAACCTTTCCGATCCAATGATTCCAGCCCCGCTCGGAAGAGAAGTCCTTATTGCGGTCCATTAAAATCTGTTGGTAAGCCTCAGGACTGCGCACATTCACAACTTTTTTAAAGAAAGTATTTGAATAATACATATCGCCGTATTTAGCGCGCATTTTCTGCCCATATTCCACAGGATTTTTTAAAACTTTAAACGTATTACCAATGATCGGCCAGCCGTTTTCGCCCGGTACTTCTTTTAAAGGTACTTCTTTTAAAGGCCCTTCTTTTAAGGACGCTAAATTGGGAGACTGGTTTTGTGACGTCTTGGCAAGTGTCATTGCAAGTCCTTTTGCTTAGATGGAAATGAACAACTCGAAACGTAATTAATATACTCAGTAGTCTAGAAAATAATTTAATATTTTTTAAGAATAGAGTCAAACTAATCAACTAATGTCCATTTGCTGTCTCTATTATAGAGTGATAGACTGCGGTGTTAGGTCGCGTATTTCTTGGAGAGAAGAGTAGGGTTATGAAAAAAATACTGATATTTATTGGTCTGTTGATTGTTGTACTATTTGTTGGCGTTGCAGTTTTCGCTTTTAAAGGGGAAGAGATGATTGCGAGTGGTGTCTCTTCTGAAGGGACTGAGATTTTAGGAACAAAAGTCGCTCTGAGGGATGTTAAATTGTCTCCTTTTGTCGGCAAAGTACAGCTTGGTGGGTTTTCAATAGATCAGCCTCAGGGATATGGGGATGGTCAGTTGGTCAAATTTGATGACTTCACTCTTGCTGTAAAGCCTGCAAGTCTGATCAGTCAACATGTGGAAATCGATGTAATTGATCTAAACGGCTTAAACCTCAATGCTGTGATGAAAGACCGGAAAACAAACCTTCAAGCTTTGCAAGAAAAGCTCAGCACATCTGAGGAGAATTCAGAGTCTGTTGATTTGAAACTTTCGGCCAAGTCAATATTATTGCGTAATATCAAAGCCTCTTTCCAGTATGAAGATGGCAAAAAGCACGAACTAAAACTGGCTGATATTGAATTGAAGAATGTAGGGGTTGATCAAAATGGCATCCCGCCTAAAGAAATGATCCGTCACGCTTTAGATGCTCTAGAGCCTCAAATTGCCAAGGCTGCAGTGAAGTTAGGATTAAAATCTAAAGTAAAGTCTTTGGAGGATAAATTACCCGATGATGTGAAAGGCTTAAAGGATAAGGCTAAGAATGTTTTGGGTCTGTTCAAAAAGAAGAAAAAAGACAATTAATAGAATATTATTCTACTTTGATCACATTTTCTTGTTCGTGAAATAATATTTTTTCTCTTGAAGTTTGTTTGTGAGTTTATTATCTCCTGACAAAGTTTGAAAGGAAAACCTATGTCTGCAGTTTACTCTGGAACAATAGACGCCATTGGCAAGACGCCCTTGATCAAGCTGAAGAAGGCTTCAGAACTGACGGGTTGCACCATTTATGGCAAAGCTGAATTTATGAATCCAGGAGGTTCAGTGAAGGATAGGGCAGCACTCTCGATCGTTCGGGATGCTGAAGCGAAAGGATTGCTCAAGCCTGGCGGGACCATTGTTGAGGGCACAGCGGGAAATACTGGAATTGGCCTCACGGTAGTTGCCAAAGCATTAGGGTATCAAACCGTGATTGTCATTCCTGAAACTCAAACACAAGAAAAGAAAGACACACTCCGTTTTTTCGGGGCTGAATTGGTAGAGGTTCCTGCGGCGCCTTATTCAAATCCAAATAATTTTCAACATGTGGCGCGTCGCCTTGCAGCCAAACTAGATAAGGAACGTAGCGGCGGTGCAATTTTTGCTGATCAATTCGATAATGTGGCAAATAGGAACGCCCATATCCATACAACAGCTCCAGAAATTATTAATCAGTTGGACGGAAAAATAGATGGTTTTATTTGTGCAGCTGGGACTGGGGGAACAATCGCAGGCATGTCCATGGGCTTGAAAGCATATGATCCCTCTATTCAAATAGGTTTGGCGGACCCCATGGGAGCAAATCTTTATAACTATTATAAAAATGGTGAATTGAAAGGGGCTGGAAATTCCATTTCCGAGGGGATTGGCCAGAGCCGCATTACAGGCAATCTTGAAGGCGCTGTGATTGATCATCCTTACCAAGTCACAGATCAGGAAGCCTTGCCACTTATGTATGATTTGATGGCTGAGGAAGGATTATGTACAGGATCTAGTTCTGGCATAAACATTGGCGGGGCTATGAAATTAGCGAAAGAAATGGGACCTGGTAAGACCATAGTGACGCTGTTGTGTGATAGTGGTACCCGCTATATGTCCCGGTTGTTCAATCCTGATTTCCTTGATAGTAAAGATATTCCCGTACCAGATTGGCTGCGTCGTGGCCATGCCGGTGAGACGTCTATTCAGGCGCCTCTTGAATAGGATTGCCCATAAGAAAAGCCGCTTTAAATGCGGCTTTTCTTTTCTTTAGATCAAGGCAGGTTATTTCTTCAGCTCTAATTCAGCGACAAATTTTTCTGCCTCTAAAGCGGCCATACAGCCCATTCCCGCAGCCGTAACCGCTTGGCGGTATACCTTGTCAGTAACATCACCTGCTGCGTAAACACCGGGAATGTCAGTTGCCGTGCTGTCTGGCTGCTTGATGAGATACCCTTCATCATCCATCGGAAGCTTACCTTTGAATAGCTGCGTTGAAGGCTTGTGGCCAATGGCCACAAAAATACCATGAATGGCGATGTCTTCTGTTTCACCAGTTTTTGTATTTTTAAGGCGCGCGCCAGTCACACCAAGAGGCTCTTCATCACCAAGCACTTCATCAAGTTGTGTATCCCATTTGACTTCAATCTTTTCGTTAGCAAAAAGACGGTCCTGGAGAATTTTTTCACTCCGGAGTTCATCTCTGCGGTGCACTAAGGTCACTTTACTACAGATATTGGCTAAGTAGAGAGCTTCCTCTACCGCTGTATTACCGCCGCCGATGACAATCACTTCTTTATTTCTATAAAAGAAACCGTCGCAGGTGGCACAGGCTGATACACCGTAGCCATTAAATTTTTCTTCGGAAGGCAATCCGAGCCATTTCGCTTGCGCGCCTGTTGATATTACAACTGAATCAGCTGTATATTTCGTGCCGCTGTCCCCAGTAGCCACTTTAGGCTGGCTTTCAAGATCTACATCAACAATCGTGTCATAGAAAATTTTAGTGCCAACGTTTTCAGCCTGCTGCCGCATGGCTTCCATAAGTTCAGGACCCATCACTGGATCGGCAAATCCTGGGTAGTTTTCCACATCAGTCGTGATTGTTAACTGACCCCCTGCTTGAAGACCTGTCACAACCGTAGGGGCTAAATTTGCTCGCGCTGCATAGATGGCTGCGGTATAGCCGGCAGGCCCTGATCCAATAACCAACATTTTGGTGTGATTTGTCTCGCTCATTCTCATTCTCCAATACGCATCCCATTGTGGGGTTTTATCTATTAGCCTGACGAGAGAGACTCGCCCGTGCTTTCTTGAGAATATAGATAAGCCATCAGCTCAGAAATGCAATCAGGGAATATCAATTTTTGTAATCGGTTTTATTGAATAGAAAATAATTTATATCCGATGAATTAGATAAATTGTGGTAGTCTGCTTCCAAGGTATTCTTTGAAGGGGAGGTCAAGATGACTAAGGGAACAGCTAATCATCCATTGTCATCATTTTATGTGCGTATGGGATTTTTATTTATCTTATTGATTTTAATAGGATTTGTCCCAACCGTCTTTGAAAAATATTCGACGGATTTTGAATTTTCTTCAGCCCTGATCGTTCACTCAGTCTGTTGGACACTGTGGTACATATTATTTGTCATTCAGGCCGGCTTCATTGGGAGTAAAAACTATGTGATGCATAAAAAAATAGGCATCTTGAGTTTATTGCTCGTAGGGCTGATGGCCATTTCTATGCTGCTTGTGATTCCCGAGAGTTATGCGCGGGGCGTTCCAGACTTTATACCCTTCACGGCTCACCATTTCATCATGCTGCCCATTTTAGATGCGACTTTAATGCCGTTATTCTTTTTTATGGCTTATCTCACTCGAAAACAAGCTGACGTCCATAAGCATTTTATGCTGATGACGTGCATTGTCTTACTTGACCCTGCCGTAGGGAGAATAGGCAATCTATTAGATTTCCCACCTCTGGGCCTGTTGCTACATTTTGGCTTGCTAGCCCTTGTTTGTCTCTATGATAGAAGGCAAGATGAAAAGATCCATTGGGTAACAAAGTTAGGGATTTCAGCGCTTGTTCTTAGATATGCCGTCTTCTTCATTTTGGGCCCCACACAGTTTTGGGCAGATTTGATGGGAAGTCTCTTCAGCGCATAGAAGAAAGGACTTCATTATGGTGCAATGAAATGATCTATGGCCTTCCAAACTTTCTCTCGAACAGAATCAGTTTCTTTAAGAAGTTCGTGTTTGGCCCCTTCAATGCGGACTAAACCAACATGAGGCATGCGCTTAGCAAATGTTGTTTGTGCTTTATTATCAACAATTTCATCATCCCCTGCTTGAAAGATAAGGGTCGGAGTTGTGATACTTTCAGGAAATCCTGGGCTGTTTAGACGATGAATAGACTGTTTCGCTGCTTTTAACCAGCCGAATGTGACTCCGCCAACGGCCAGTTTTCTGTCTTTATTGTGAATGAACCAATCTTCATCTTCAAACCGTTCCTCATCATTTGTAAGCTTTTTTCTCCATCCCCAACGTCCATCTTTAAAAGCCTTGTGGCCAGGGACATATCGATAGTCTTGGCCCAACCACTCAGCGATAGAGAGCAGGGAATTGGTGACTCTGTCTGGAAGAGGCATGAAAATATCGACCATGGGCGCAATGCATATGGCTTTTTCAACAAGAGCGCCGTGGTCATGAATAAAACGAAGAATTGAATGGCCAGCCTGGCTATGCCCCATGAGAATGAAGGGCTTAGGCATTTCGTTAACAAGAATGGTGTCGAAGAAAAATTTTAGATCAGCAATGAGGTCGTCAAAATTTTTGAGATAATGTCGTTCTCTGTGATCCTCACCCCAATGTGATAAAAGCCTTTCTGATAAGCCTTGTCCGCGCCAATCCATTGCTGCGACAGAATAGCCGCGTGCATGCCAATTATGCATGTCCTCGTAAAATTTCTCAATAAATTCTGTGCGCCCCCCGAGTAGAATTACTGTTCCCTGTGCATTTGGGATTGGCCAAAGGCCGTAACGGATTTTTGCCCCGTCAAAACTATCAAAATAATCATAGCGCCCGCCTGAAGGCTCTGTTCTTCGTAAAGAGTTTTCCTGACTACTGGGGTAAGAGTAGGCGGTTTTAGCTTGAGATGTTTCTGGCATGCACGTCCTCGTTATTTTTTGCCAGCAAATACTATTAATCGACGGAAGTCAAGGCGCCGATACGCGGCCGATAATATGTGGACTTATAAATTCTATGGGATGCGATTTTGGGGACAATTAAAGGTTCATAGTCATAATAGACTTCAGAGATGATGACACTTTCATTATCCAGCATTGAAATACCATTTATGGAGGTGACCACATCTCCTTCACTCCCAAATTTGCTTGTTATGGCTATGGTGCCAGCACCGCTTCGTTGCCATAATACTTTTGCATCATCGTCTGGGTCCTTATAGACAGCAGAGATATAAATCTTGCTTTTATCTCCAATAGGATAAGGGGCAAGTACATGCCCCGCTGCATTCAAGATATCAGTTATATCACTTTCTGTTATTTCTTCATCTCGGGTTACCAAATCCGCGATGGTTACAGAAGTGTGATATAATTTAAGGTGCATTTGAAGGTAATTGCCAGTTTCAACAATGCTGATCGCAATCAAGAAAAAGAAAGGCAAGGACACAGCGAGTTCGACTGTGACCGAAGCTTTGCTATTTATATAGAACCGTTTTAAGAGTGTTCTGAAGGAGGCAAAGAGGGGCTTAGAAAGGCTCATTTCGCACCGCCACTGTAGCTGTCATATCGATATTCTCAAAAATTGGATCCATAAAGCCCGTTAGACTTTTATAGGTATAGGTTATTTTATAGAGTACAATGTCCCCAGCGCCCCCCAAACCTTGGATTCCCATATCGGCGTCCCACTGACCATTGCCATTCACATCAGAATAGCTTTCTCCATCTGTATATTCTCCATCGTCATTGGCATCGTCATAGGGTTCTTCTGTATTGATGTCTGAAAAATTGTTATAAACCAATGTATCAAGTTTTAAGTCGCCCATATTTACACGGCCAAATGTTTGTTCTTCAATGATACTTAAGATTTGATCTTCTCGCGTAGTGCCATCATCGCCGTCATTGCCAAGAATACCAAAACGAGAAGTATGAAGTACAGCATTCTCGAGAGAACTGCTGGTGAAGAAGAGCATTCCAGTTTCCATAATCCCGACAACCATCATTAGAAAGGTTGGTAAGATAATCGCCAATTCAACGGTCATGCCGCCTTCTCTGTTTTTTCTATAGTGACGAAAGAGATGAAACATAATGCCTCCTAATTTGATAGTCTGAGATTGGACAATTGTTTTCCAATGCTCTCAAAAACGGTAGCTAAATCTCCATTGCCAGGGGCATGAAAATAAAAACTGCTGTTTGAAGCGCAATTTCTATAGAGGTCTTGCGTCTGGCTATTGGGCGAGTTTCCGAAAGTAATCGTATAGATAATGATACCTTCATTTTTCATTATCTCACAGGTTGCTGCAAGGCCATCATCTAACAGGTCTTGACCATCTGACAAGGAAGTTACCCCCAGATCATGTAGACGGCCATACCCTGTTTTATCTGATCCAAAAGGGCCCACACCTCCATCTGGACTATGGCTTTTCCAGTCATAGAATTGATTATTGCCATCAGTGAGAAGAACAACAACTTTATCCATAAAAGGCGTATCATAAGGCAAGGGTAAAAAGGCGGGGCTATCGCCGCCCCATAAGCCTGCCCAGTTCGGTGATAAAGCGCGCCATCCCCATACTAGGCCCAAATTGCTTGTTGTGCCTCCTCTGTGCCAGGGTTCCATTTCATCGATGGCCTCAATTAGAGTTGTTTTGGAAGCTACAAGCGGTGTGATTGCTGGACCGCAGCCCAGATTGGGGCCTCGTCCATTATTCTGAGCACTATTAGCTTCACTGAGCTGAAAGCTGCCATCATCTTTAATCCAATTATTGTCAACGTCATCATCCCAAAAGAAATAATCAAATGGCTCAGTGGTAGGGTTTGTATCGGTTTGATCTTCATCATCTGACCGAGCCATGACACAGCCTTTCCATTCTGTAGGGCCGAATTTATCATGGAGATTGACATCGTCTTGGTGAGTAAGATTGAGCCAGTTCACATGGCTTTGTCCTACATTCACCATCGAACTATAAGGAATTAGACCTGCCCATAAATTAGAATTTGTGTCATTATCTCCGTATACAATCTCAATCAGATCTTCGGCCGCATCCTTCATGGCAGTCATTTTGCTACTGGAGCGCATAGAGCCAGTATTATCCATGACGAGAACAAGTTCCATCCCTCTTGTATCTCGTGTAATTTCCGTTGCGGCACTTATATCAAGAGTATTAAAACCAAATAGCTTCATGAATGTCGCATCGATTGAGGCCGTGGCAGTTAAATTGATCAGCTTGTTATCATCTGAAATGGTTACGGAAATCTGAGCGCTAGAGGCGTAGGTAAGGTTTTCATTGAAATTGGAATTGAAAAACTCTTGAGCACTCGGTTCCATATTTTCGCTATGCATGGAATGCCCTGCGGCCAAGCCTGCCGCATCCAATGATTTTTGCATGATATTTTTCGCGTAAAACATGCGAGCACTGTCTACAACTATACCCGACACGCCGATAAGCATAACCATAGAGCCTGCGATAAGAGGGCTAAGGCCGCCTTCTTCATTCTTTATAAAATCTAGCAATTTAGGGCATTTGAATGGCATCTGGTGCTCCTGAATCAGTTTCAATCTGGGCTAGACCCTATGCCTATTATAAAGAGAGGCGCAATGGATGGCTTCATTTTTGGTAAAATTTTAGGAATTAATAATTGAGAATATTACAGGTTGATTCGAAATTATGCCGCTTCAATATCAAAAATAGAATGAAATTTCGGGTATTTTAGAGAGTCAAAGGGGGTTTGATTCGGAAAATTTTGAAAAATCATATGAAAAATTTAGTTGATTCTATGAAAATTTAGCGATTCTTTTGATGCATTCATCCTGACATTCACTCATTTTGCCTCTCCAAGGGCAATAAGAAGAATTTTTTTTGTGGGGTAAGTTAGGGGCTCCATATTTTCTTAAAATTTTAGACACAGGGAAAAATCCAATGAAAAGAGGTCGATGAAAATTTCATGATATTTTAGTTAAAGTTTTATTTAAAATAACCCTTTAATTTCAATAATTTGTCGGTTTATTTTTGTTGAAAGCGTCAAAGATTTCAGTCAGGTTTCAGTCATCGAGCACGCCGCAGCAATGCTTTTATAAAGCTGCAAAGGGCTCATGAGTGAACCGATAAGGTTCGAGTATATAACCTGAACCCAACGGTTCGTATCTGAGGCCAACGTGGCTTTAAACAGAGTGAAAGCTCAAACCAAGCTGGAGAAGACAAATGATTAAGTTACTAAGAAAATTTCGTAAAAGTGAAGAAGGCGCAACTGCAATTGAATATGGCCTAATTGCCGCTCTAATCGCCATTGCTCTTATTACTGCCCTGACAAATATGGGTGATGCACTCAGTACTTTCTTTGGTGGTGTTGAAACAACCCTAGAAGCTACACCGACGGATGGTTCGTAAGCCGCAGGATTAATAACTGCGAAATGATTAACTGAAAAGGCTGCCGGTGAGCTTTTTATCGGCGGCCTTTATTGTGAGAATAGTCCTATGCCTTTTGAAATTGTCCTTGTCATTATGTTACTGACCATCGCAGCGACTGCACTCTTATTTGCAGCGCATCAAGATGTCAAAAGCCGTGTGATTAGTAATCAGTTCAATGTCTTTTTTTTAGGGCTGTCAGTTATAATTTTAGTCATTTCTTATCTATCAAATTTATTAAGTGCTTCTGATTTGTTCAGCCATGTAACCACGGGCTTGATTTTATTAATTATTTGTTTTGCTGGCTTTGGATTGGGTTTAATGGGGGGCGGAGATGCGAAACTTATTCCTTCTGTCGCCATGCTTGCAGGAGGCCACCTTGTTCCCTTATTTCTAATCTTTACAGCGATCGCTGGCGGCTTATTGGCTTTAATGATGATGACCTTTACCCGTCTTGTTGGCCAGCAATCCACCAATCTAATGATGAATAAAGTCCCTTATGCAGTCGCTATCGCTGTTGGAGGGATCATGATCATTATTCGTCTCATTTTGAATATCGTGACGGGAGGTAGCTATGCCTAATGGCCTCACTTTTTATCTTCATGTTCTAACCCAAGGAGGCGATGATGAATAAGCGCGCTGTCTTACTATTGATATTAGCATTGATGACTATCATCTTTGTTATTTATATGAGTCAAAGCTTCTTTAAAGGCGTAGAGCAAAAAGCTCAACAAAAGGTCGCTGAGGTTCAACTTCCTCGAATTCTTGTAGCAAAGCAAACTCTTAATATCGGCGCTGTCACTAAATTAAAAGATTTTATTTGGGTGAGTTGGCCTGACAAAGCTGTTCGCCCTGATCATATAACCGAGCAGGGTTTTAAGTCTAAGACAGTAGTCGGCAAGGTTGTTCGACACGCCATTGTAAAAGGTGCACCAGTTTCTAAAGCGAGTTTGATTGATAGCACCGATCGTAGCACAACTGCTGCTATTCTTACTCCTGGAATGAGGGCTATGTCTGTGATGGTCAATGCTCAAACAGGCGTTGCAGGGTTTGCTTTTGCTGGCGATAGAGTAGACGTTATTCTAACACACGTGATTGAGAATGAAGAGAGAAAAAGGTTTTCAATTAGTGAAACCGTCATGCAAAATGTGCGCTTACTCGGCATTGATGAACGGGGACTTGGGGCTGGAACAAAGGTGAAGGCTGCAAAAACAGCAACCCTAGAAGTATCGCCAAAAATGGCAGAAAAGCTAACGCTTGCAGCGCGTCTTGGTACACTCTCTCTCTCGCTTAGATCCCTAGAAGACGTGTCAGGTACCCCTTCCTTAACCCCAGTAGGAGAAACTTTGTCTGGTTCTTGGGGACATGACGTCTCCCGCGTTTTGCAAAAACCGGATGAAAAGAAAAAAACCAACGCTGTCTCTGTTACACGTGGCAGTAAAACTGATGTCAAAGACCTGAATGGAGGTAAGTAAGATGCGGTGTGTTTATCGAAATGTTCTCCTTTCAATGATGCTTGGAACTGCATCAGTCTCTCTGAATGCTGCCGACAAGGATATCGGTGACACGACAGTCAGCCCTTCTGGTGCCAATGTTGTACAGACAACAGGAAAAACCATTTCTATTGAAATGGGAAAAGGTCAACTCATTCGCCTCAGCCGTCCAGCAGACTCAGTATTTGTCGCAAATCCTGAAGTTGCAGATGTGCAGGTTAAATCAGCTCGTATCATCTATCTTCTCGGGAAGGCTGACGGCGAAACCAGTTTCTTCGCTTTGGATAAAGATGACCAAACCATTTATAGCGCAGAAGTCCAAGTTAATCGTAATTTAGGCAAGGTACGCCATGCTATCGCCTCGCTGGTACCTCATGCAGATGTGGAAATAACAACCGTTGGTGGGATGATTTTGCTTCAAGGAGAAGTAGATAGTCCAGAGGAAGCCGCGTCTATTGAAACTATCGTTAAAGGCATGGCTGGGGTGACAAGTGTGTTGAATAAGCTCAATATTCAACAACCAACACAGGTTAATTTACGGGTTAGAATTGCTGAAGTATCTCGGTCAACACTCAAACAGTTGGGTGTTCGGTGGCAGTCATTTATTTCTGGTGCTAATGGACTGATAGGGGTTGCCACAGGCAGTGATGCTTTTGCCACTCTTGCTGATCCCATAACAGGGTTGCCCCTTAGGAATTTTCTGCGCTCTGCTGAAGGGGCATCAAACTATGTGGGCAGTCTGACAACGGGTAACTTAGATTTGAACACAGTGATCGATGCTCTTGATGACGAAGGCTTTCTCACAGTCCTTGCAGAACCAAACCTGACAGCTGTGACAGGGGCATCTGCAGATTTCTTAGCAGGGGGTGAATTCCCAGTGCCTATTCCTAACGAAGACGGCATAGGTATTGAATATCGCAGATTTGGTGTTTCTCTTAAGTTTAAACCAATTGTAATGAATAGTGGTCGCATTAACCTTGAAGTTGAACCAGAAGTGAGTGACTTATCAAACGCAGGGGCGATCAGAGTGAATGGAATCTCCATTCCATCAATCACCACTCGCCGTGCAAAAACCACCGTTGAACTGGGAAGCGGACAGTCCTTTGCAATAGCGGGTCTGCTTGAGAATGAAACAGTCCAAAGTGCCTCAAATCTTCCAGGCCTCGGAAATATTCCAATATTGGGTGCTCTATTCAAATCTAAGAAATTTGAGAGGAATGAAACAGAATTATTAATTGTTGTGACGCCGTATGTGGTGCGCCCTGTAAGTGATCGCAAGCTTGCGCTGCCAACAGACGGGTATCTTGCTCCCAGTGATATAGACCACTTCTTGAATGGGAAGCGCTGGAAAACAAAGCCGAGTAAGAAAGCAAAACGTCGGGATACACAAGAGAGCGCAACCCTAAGAAAACGCGCTGGTTTTCAGCTTAAGTAAAGGAGATAGACATGATAAAGAGCATTAAATTGATCGCTATAGTTGCCGCAGTCTATGGAACAACTGCATGTCAGGAAACTTCCCCCTATACCCGTGAAGGAGATTTGGTTAAGCGGAGCACAGTCTCTATGGTCCGAGTGTCTCATGATGTGCTTGCAGAAGAAGATCAAACATCTACACTTTCAGAAAAAAGTAAAAAGGAACTTGTAAAATTCCTGAGAGAGACAAAAGTACGATACTCAGATGTTGCTTTGCTAGACATTGGACAAGATGTGGATGCTCAGCGGCAACAAGACCTGATGAATTTTCTTAAGTCTAAAGGCGTGAAAGTTGCCGGAACAGGCATTTTTGGAAAACAGCCAGCATATGGCGGGATCAAATTGTATATTGAGCGCCACATCGTGCAAGTACCAGAATGCGGAAATTGGGCTGAAAGCTCTCATACATCAAGAACTCACAATCAAGCGACACCTAATCTTGGCTGTGCAACGGCAAGAAATCTGGGGTTAATGGTCGCGAACCCACAAGACCTCCTGCGCGGCGAAAAATCCAAGAGATCTAATACAAAGGGCGCTGTTGATGCGGTCAAAGGAGAAGGCAACCAGTCTTCCGCTTCGTCTAGCTCGGTACCTGGATTGAATCTGTAAGGAGTGCGGACATGTCAAAGGCAAAAACCACTGTTGATGTAACAGGCGAACGTGAGGCATTTGCTGCCTATGTTTGCGATGATCAAACCAAGCTTATCATTGAAGAATGTGCAGAGGCAGAATCCTTATCGCCTGATCTTGTCTTTAAGGGTGGTATCGCTTCATCGGTAAGAGCTCTCGGCGCAATGCCTTGCCCCCATATACTCTTCATAGACTTAAGTGAGACAACAAGCCCGCTTGAAGATATGCAGGCTTTAGCAGATGTTTGTGAACCGGATACCATTGTGGTCGCACTTGGCGCTATAAATGACGTGAGCTTTTACCGAGATCTGCTGACAGTTGGTGTCCAAGAATATTTGGTAAAGCCAGTCTCGAAAGACATGATATCTGAGGCAATTTCTCAGAGCCTTGAAATGATGAATCAGGTGGAAGAGGCTGATGTTGAAGTCCGTGAAGTGCACTCGCGTCACATTTTGTGTGTCGGAGTTCGGGGGGGATTAGGGACAAGTCAATTAGCGGCTAATCTTGCATGGATGTCGGCTTCTCAAAAAATTGACACATCGCTTTTAGATTTAGATCCTTTTTTTGGCATCGGTGCCATGACCTTTGACCTTGAACCTGGGAGAGGTCTGCCTGATGCTTTAGAAAATCCTGCTCGAGTAGACGGTCTTTTTCTTGAGCGTGCTGTGGTGAAGGCTCATCCTAATTTAGCGATTATGGCAGCTGAAGCGCCGATTGGCATGATCCCAGATCCCACCAGTGAGGCTGTAGAAAAATTGGTGAATACTCTTGGTGAAAATTACGGTTGTGTCATCGTTGATGTACCTCGGACTTTTTTAGCCACACACACGGACTTATTGACGGCGTCCACTGACATTGTTCTTGTTACAGATTTGTCCCTTGCAAGTGCCCGTGATTGTATCCGGTTACTGTCTCAGATAAAGTCTTTTGCCCCAGCCGCAGATGTTCACATTGTCGCGAATAGAGTGGGGGCAGTCAATGAAGTGACTCAAAGGGATTTTGAGAATTCAATAGAATCCAATTTAGATGTCCTTCTCCCAGAAGATAGGAAAGCCATGATTGCGGCAACTCAAAAGGGGAAAGTTCTTGTGGAAACAGCACCTTCGTCAAAATTTGCACAAGCGGTTAAAACATTATTTTCTTTGATTCATGAGGAAGAAGCGGACAGCGAGCAGAATAAAGGTTGGCTGCAAAAATTTCTGGGTAAATAGAATAAGTGACCTGTGTGAAATAGAGAAAGAATAGAGTTGTAAATAGATGAAAACCGGTGGATTTGGCAGAAAAAAAACTCTCAAGAGAACCACAAGTTCAGGCTTTGGCCGGGCTGTAGGCGATCCAATTGAGCTATCGCCTGTTGATGAGACTATTAGCACAGCTCACCCTGAACATTTAACCGTCATTTCTACACCTCTTGCAGAGCCTGTGAGCATCCTAGAGCAATGTTTTGATCAGCTTGATGAGTGGGTCAGAAAAGATATCATTCGGGTGTCCAGTCGCAGCGACGTGGAAGGAATCTTACTTCTTGCATTGGAAGGGTATCTGGCCGGCCAATTAAATCCTGTTGATGAGGAAGAAAAAGACCAACTCTTTACAGACTTGATGGCAGAACTTGTAAGTAGGCATGGCCCCTTTGACATGGAAGAAGAGGCGGAAGAAGATGCACGTTTCCAAGCTCTGTTAGCCGCCAAAGAGCATATTCAGCCCCTATTAATGGAACATATCGATCCTGCAGCTGCCGCAGAATTGCCTCGTCATGAGCTAGCTGAGCAAGTAGGTGAAGTTGTTGGCGAACTCTTGGTTCAAGAAAAGATTAATCTTAACCTAAAGGAACAACGTGATTTAGTAACGATCCTTCTGGATGACATGCTCGGCCTTGGTCCGTTAGAACCCTTGCTCGCAGATGATGCTGTATCGGACATAATGGTGAATGGTCCCACACAAGTTTACGTAGAGCGGCAGGGTAAAATGGTTATCACAGATGTCAAATTTCGCGATAATCAGCATTTGATGAATATTGCCCAGCGGATTGTAACAGCCGTTGGCCGGCGTGTTGATGAAACAAGCCCTATTTGTGACGCCCGTCTTGCAGATGGAAGCCGTGTGAATGTCATCATACCTCCACTAGCTATTGATGGGGCCTCAATTTCCATTCGTAAATTTAGTGAAGATAAAATCACATTAGACCGCATGTTAGATTTTGGTTCCATTTCACCAAATCTTGCCAAATTACTTAAAATTGCAGGAGCATGCCGCCTCAATATTATGATTTCCGGGGGGACCGGGTCAGGAAAAACGACCATGTTGAACGCTTTATCGAGAATGATCGATAAATCTGAACGCGTGGTTACAATCGAAGATGCTGCTGAACTCCAGCTGCAGCAGCCTCATGTAGTCCGCCTTGAAACCCGGCCCCCAAACCTAGAGGGTAAAGGGGAAGTGACCATGCGAGATTTGGTCAAAAACGCTCTGAGAATGCGCCCTGACAGAATTATCCTTGGTGAAATTCGTGGCGGGGAAGCGATTGATATGCTTCAGGCGATGAATACAGGTCATGATGGGTCTATGGGAACAATTCACGCAAATCGTCCCCGTGAAGGCCTGACGCGGTTAGAGAATATGGTGAATATGGCCGGTTTAAATCTGCCGAGTAAAGCCATTAGAGAGCAAATCTCCTCAAGTGTGGATATGATCGTTCAAGTTCAACGTATGCGTGATGGCGGAAGACGAACAACGCATGTGACAGAGGTTGTCGGTATGGAAGGGGATGTAATTACGACCCAAGATCTCTTTAAATATGAATTTACCGGCGAAGATGAAAGTGGAAAGTTAATCGGCGAATTCAAATCTAGCGGTGTACGGCCTCATTTCTTACAGCGAGCCCAATATTTTGGCCTCGATCGTGCGCTCATGGAAGCAATGAGTGGACTATAGGAGTAGAATATGGAAGCCGTGAATATTAATGTGATTTTAATTGCTGGAGGTCTTGCTCTTTTAATCCTTATCTTTGGCATATATCTTGTGATGGAAACCTTTGGTGGGCCCCGTAAAATTACAAAAGATCGCCTAACCAAAATGAAGGGCCGCTTCAGCGGGTCTAAAAAAGAAAATGACCATGCCCGTGCAATCCGCAGCTTAAAGGGATCAGGCGCAGCTGAAAATGCACTCCTGTCTTTATTGCCGAGAAAAGAAGCCATAGAAAAACGTTTGTCAAGAGCAGGGTATGCAACGGATATTAATCGCTATGCTCTGGTGATTGGGGGGCTTTCACTTCTTATTTTAATGCTGGGTCTACTTGCAGGGGCGAAATTTGGCTTAGCCATCCTCACTGCCATCGCCTTAGGAGCTGGTCTGCCTCATATGTGGGTGGGGCGTGCCATAAATAAACGCCGCGAGAAATTCATTAAGCAATTTCCTGAGGCCTTAGATCTAATGGTCCGAGGCCTGAAATCTGGCTTGCCAGTGAATGAGTGTATAATAAACGTCTCAAAAGAGGTGACAGCTCCCACGGGGACAGAATTTACAAGAGTTTCCGATGAAATGAAGCTGGGGAAAACGTTAGAGGACGCTCTTTGGGAGGCTTCAGATCGCCTTGAAATTAATGATTTCAAATTCTTTGTGATCTCCTTGTCTGTCCAGCGAGAAACCGGCGGGAATTTGGGGGAGACACTTGAAAATCTCTCTAAAATATTACGATCGCGTCAAGGTATGAAATTGAAAATCAGGGCCATGTCTAGTGAGGCAAAAGCCAGTGCGTGGATTGTTGGAGTGCTGCCTTTCTTAATGCTCGGCCTGATCATGACATTAAACTATGACTACGGTATTATCCTCTTTACGCATCCGAAGGCCATTATGGCAGGAATTGGTGGCCTGTTGTGGATGGCGCTTGGCATATTTGTGATGAAACAAATGATTAATTTTGAGGTGTAAGGAAAATGGAAGCCCTATCAACAAGCCTAGGAATCCCTCTTGCAGAATTGCTCTCTTACGTGGCAGGCTTGGCCGCAGCCGTTGTTCTGTTCTCTATTTACGCCAGTGGCCTTGTCTCGGACCCTATGCGAGGCCGCCTAAAAGGTTTAGAAGAGCGCAAAGACGCGCTTAAATCAGGCTTGGTCACCAGTAAAAAGAGACAATCAAATATTAAAAGAACGGATGGTGTTTCCTCGCTTAGATCGATCGCCGAAAAGTTAAAACTTCTGCAGAATGAGCAAACTCAAAAAATCACCCAAACTCTTGCTCAAGCAGGGTTTAGAAGTAAAGATAGTCTTGTTATCTACCAATTCTCTCGTTTAGTTATGCCCATTTTATTTGGCTTAATCGCCGTGATCTTGTTTTACGGTGTTGGCGTAATGGATGGGTGGGCAAAATTCTATCCTCTCCTATCGGTCGCCTTTGTCTTTCTTGGTCTTAAGGCCCCTGATATTTACGTCTCTAATGTTAAGTCAAAGCGCGTTTCTGCTATACGGATGGCCTTGCCAGATGCACTTGATCTATTAGTGGTCTGTGCTGAAGCAGGTCTAACGCTAGACGCCGCTATGAAACGCGTGGCGACAGAACTTGCAAAGGCATCCCCTGAACTTGCGGAAGAATTTCAAATTGCGGCTATTGAACTTGGATTTTTACCTGATCGCCGACAAGCGCTCATCAATTTATCAGAGCGGGTCGATGTTCCAGCGCTGAGAGGGGTTGTGACGACTTTAGTTCAATCTGAAAAATACGGAACACCTCTTGCTACATCTTTGCGTGTTTTGTCGGCAGAATTTAGAAACGAACGATTGATGCTGGCTGAAGAAAAGGCTGCAAAATTGCCAGCAACACTTACAGTCCCCCTGATTCTTTTTATCCTACCTGTTTTGTTCATTGTTTTGATGGGCCCTGCGACCTGTCAGATGGTGGATAACTTTATCAACAGGGCTTAAGTTGCTCAGTTATTGGCTCAAAGCCTTATGCGGGAGAGGAATTTAAACGTAAGTTTACATATTCAAATTGGATAATAGTCACGCAATTACAGCGTATTAGGTAAAAACTTAAGAAAAACTATAAAAATGTGTCAGAAAAAGTTGACCCGAAGTCCAATAAATGGTTACTTAGTTCTTGAACGCGCGCGATTCAAACATTGCGCAGTTCGTTAGACAATTGTGCTTGTCACAATTGATCTATCCTCGCTGTCGTGACTCGGGCCGGGTTTTTCCCGGCCACTTTTTTGTCTAAATTCTGGACTATAGACACTTTGTCTCGAATGCACTGATCCTGTGTTTCATCTGACTCTAGCTTCTTACAGAAATGACTTCTATAAGCACTCTGTGGTCATAATGTGACCACCTTATATAAATTTAGCGCCTTCGAAAAAAAACGCCCCCATTTGAGGAGGCGTCTTCAATCGATCGCTCTAGAAAAAATCTAGTTCAAAGGATAAATTCTTGCCTTGAACTCTTCTCTGAAGGGAAGAAGGCCAAAGGGGAGCATATTTGTCATGAAAATGGCGATTAAGTCTTCTTGAGGATCGATCCAAAAGACAGTGTTTGCCATGCCACCCCAATTAAGTTCACCGTTGCTGCCTTTTGAACCATCAGCGGGTAAGCCTTCTAGAACGGCGAGACCAAGCCCAAAGCCCATTGTTTTCTCAGGGTTTGCGTAAACCCCTTTTGGCAAGTGGTTTTGACCCATTAGATCGACAGTTTCAGGACTGAGAAGCTTTTTGCCTTTATGTGATCCTTTGTTGAGGATCATTTTAGCAAAAGCAAGGTAATCAAAGGTAGTCGAGACAAGCCCGCCACCGCCAGAATGAAAAGCGGGTTTCTTTGTGAAATCCTGTATCGTGCCAGCAGGCAGGGGAATAAGACCCTTGTCTTTGTCGAGGGTATAGACCTCAACAAAACGATCTAGGTTGGCTTCTGGAACATGAAATCCTGTGTCTTTCATGCCCAAAGGATTAAATATTTTTTCCCGAAGGTATTGATCAAGCGGCATGCCGGAGAGGACTTCTATCAGGTAGCCTTGTACGTCAACAGACACTGAATAAATCCATCTAGATCCGGGCTGGACAAGAAGCGGTATTTTACTCAGTCTACTGATGAATTCTTTTGTGGAGAGATGGGGAGCAAGCAATTCGGAGCTGCGATAGAGCATATCCACAGGGGTTTCTGAGAACCAGCCATAAGAAAGCCCCGCTGTATGGGTCAAAAGGTCTCTGACGGTCATCTCTCGTTCCATATCAACAGTCTTCATGCTGCCGTCGTCATTTTGGCCAGCATAGACTTTTAGGTTTTTAAACTCGGGAATATATTTTGAGACGGGATCATCCAGTTTAAACTTGCCATCTTCCCACAGCATCATCAAGCCAGCGCCAATGATTGGTTTCGTCATTGAATAAATGCGGAAAATTGTATCGTCCTGCATGGGGCGGTTTTGAGCCATATTCTGCTGGCCCATTTTTTCATAGTGAATGATCTTCCCTTTGCGGGTCACAAGTGAAATCGCACCGGCCATTTTACCTTGGTTGATATAGGCATTAAAATGTTCAGTGATTCTGTCTAGTTTTTTATCAGTTGTTGTCAGCGTGGGTGAATGAATTTTCTCTATAGGCTTATCATTCGCCTGAAGTGCAGATGGAAAGACCCACAAAGATGTGAGGGTCAAGACTAGTAATTTACACAAAGACTTCATATTGTTTTTTTGCTCCTGCACTTAACGTTTCATAGGTTGTTTTTGGCCATAAGTAAGACTGCGCCATACCCACTCAAAGGGACCATATCTATATCTTTTGAGCCAGAGAGGGGACCAGATGAGTTGGATCGCCCAGATGACTCCCACAACAGTCATTAAATCCAAACCGTAGAGTTGACCATAAAGTCCATATCCGAAGCCATAAAAGAGAAAGGCGCAAATAATCGACTGACTGAGATAATTTGTGAGGGCCATTTGGCCTGTTGCTGCAAAGGCCTTTTTTATGATGCCATCACGACCAAGACGGCATAGAAAAAGAATTGCGGAAAGATACCCTACAGAGAGGATGAGCCGGGTCGGTTGTTCAAAGACGGCGAATCCAGCAGAAGCTAGGGCGTCATACTCACCAAAACCAGTTCCCCAGATGGCTGACACCTTGACGAACCGCCAAGCAGAGCCAAGCCCGATAAGAATAACCGCTAATGCCGCAAGTTTTTTCTTAGAAAAGCTCCTGCTGAATAAACCTATTCTATAGAGAATAATACCCAGGAACATCATGATGAGGACATCGAAGAAAAAGCCGTAATAAAAATATGTTGTTTCGAATTTTACAGACCAAGACGCATGGGTTGTCCAAGTGCCCCCAAAACCGCTTCTGATCGTATCAATTTGATCTTGCGCTCTTTTTGCCGTGCGTTCAGTATCGGTACGACGATACCATTCCTTTAGTTTGCTTGTTTGTTCAGATGTCAGTTCTTTGCCTTCTTTTTGTAAGGCTCTCGCTTCTTCCCAGCCCGCCTTAGCTTCAGTTCTTCCTAGATAAGAGAGGGATTTGATGCCCATATTGAACACCATGATAAAAAGGATGATACTGACGAGTGTTTTAAGTTTCGCATTCCTAAGTCCGTAAATAATAAAAGTGACGGCAGCATAATGAAAAAGAATATCTCCAAACCACATGAAAACAAAAGCATTCATTAAGCCGAAGACAAAGAGAATGACTGTTCTGCGAAAAAAAATATCAGCCCCTTCAATACCTATTCCTCGTTTGGCCATACGCTCCATAAAGAGAACTGTTCCAACACCAAAAAGCATGGAGAAGATACCGCGCTGCGTCCCATCAAGGAATTGCATCATCGCAATAAAACTCTCACGGTGATAATTTTCAAGGCCCATCATGCCCATATCACGCCACGCGTATATTGGCCATCCGAAGGCCCATATATTACAGGCTAGAATGCCTAATACTGCGACACCCCGTGCGACATCTAGTGATGCGATGCGGTCTTTTTTCTGCGTTGGAATAACACTGTTATCGATTGCTTCAGACTCTGACATGTATTCACCCTCCCAAGTTAGGAGACGCTAACAGGTAATAATCGCAGAAGCAATAACGCTTTAAACGCCTTGATCGTCCTTTGGCATTCTAAGAATGGCTTGGGTATAGCTGTTGATATTCGTCTTATGATAAGGATCATCGTCTTCAATGCTGTTCATAATTCGCTCATGGGCTATATCAAGATTATGATAAGGGATGGTTGGAAATAAATGATGAAGAGCATGATAGCGTAGTCCAATCGGCGCCATAAACAGACCAATAAGAGGGTTTCCTGTATAGTTTAAGCTGTCGATCAGCTGTTCTTCTTCATTCAATTCTCCCAGGTCTTTATTTGCATACCGGTGTGCAGCTAGGGTTCTGAGCGCGTTAATGAAAAGGGCTCCTAGAATGATAGCGATTCCTTTTAATAGATAGGCAATGTCTAGGATGTCTTGGGATATTAAATAGGTGAATAGTATAGCAAAGAAGAGGGCCGACGCTTCCATACGCATCACAACTTTCGCATCTGCTTTTTTAACGCGGCTATACGTGAAGTTGATAATGAGGGCTGTAAGACGTTCATCTAAAAACCGAGAAAGAGGCGGTACCAAAAAACGTACAGGCAAACCAATAAGAAAGCGCATGAAAATAACAAGCGGTGTGATTACCATATGCTCAGCCATAAACCAACAAAGGCGTCCATAGTTTTTACCGCCCAGAGGGAGGTATTCCGGATCTTTAATCGTGCCATATTTTTTAGGAATATGATGGTCCATATGACTTTCGTACATAAAAGTGGGCATTAAAAAGAGACTGCCCAACAAAAGATCCCACACACTAACAAAGGGTGCAAACTCCTTCCTGGGAAGATGCACATTTTCGTGTATAAATAAGAAGCAGCGATAGGCGCAGTACACAGCGAGGATATAACCGCCCCATTGTAGTATAGAGGGTTCAATCATCCAAATGATGGCCCCGACAAGCATCAAAGAGTAGCTGATAAAAAAATCAGTGAAGTAATATTTCAGATTTGGCTTAAACAAGTCTTTGACTTGATCTCTGTATAGTCTCTTGTTCAATTTTCCGACAGTTGTCATGCTTTAAGGCCCTTGCGCTGTTCGCGGTTTATGTACTTGCTCCGTGAAAGATTTGCAAGAGGACATACTCGATTTCACTTATAGATAAAATGACAATGATCAAAATGCATTAAAGCTTAATACTTTTGAATGTGGTGAGGTCGTCTGGCAAAAACTTTGCTAGCGTTTCTCTTTTCCCTTCAAGTCCTGTGGTGAATAAGTCTACTTTCCCACTTCCAGGCTGTCTAAACTTTGAATGTCTTTCTAAATAGTTCGCTAAGCTTTCCGACACAATTGTCGGTTGGCTATAGATTGGAATATCTTCTCCAAGAAAAAGTCGAAAACAATCTTCAACTAAAGGAAAATGTGTGCAGCCAAGAACCACGGCGTCAGGCGTACAGCCAGCCATTTCGCGCATTTCTTCAACATAGCCTCCTATTAACCCTGTTAAAGGTTTGAGACCCGCACCGCCTTCAATAGCATCGACAAGGCCTGGGCAGGCATGTTGAGTAAGGGTGATGTCTGGGGCCCGCTTCATCACTTCGCGGTGATAGCTACCACTTTCAACGGTTTTTTTTGTGGCAAAAAGGCCAATGTGTTTTTTTGGGCCATCCTCTTGCGGTGTTTCATGATGCCAAGGAACGCCTGTGACAGCCTCTACCATTGGCACTAAGACACCCAAAACGCGATTATCAGGATAGTTCAGTGGTAACCAATTTTGCTGGAGCGTGCGCCCCCCAATTGCTGCGGCAGTGTTGCAGGCCAAAATCACAAGATCGCAGCCTTTACCCATGAGAAAATCACACGCTTGAGCCGTATAGTTGACAATGCGTTCATTGCTCCTATGTCCATAGGGTGCGCGCGCGTGATCACCAAGATAGATAAAATCTTGACTTGGGAAGTTTTTTCGAAGCGCATTCAGAATTGTCAATCCACCTGAGCCACTATCAAATACACCAATCATCTGTTTAAGAATCCTATGATTTTTAACGATATGTCATATTGCATATACAAAATGTAAATTATAGCAAAAATGTGATCGAAATCGAGAAATTATATTACAAAAATCGAGGGAATAGTCTTGACTTAATATTAAATCCTATCATTCTTGATGCAATGCACAAAAAGCAGGAGGATTAACTAATGCAAATTTCTGTTGTTTCAGAGGTTCAGGACGGAGAAGGTCGTGTCGCCATCTCACCTGATATGATTAAAAAATATGTAGGGATGGGATTTTCGGTCGCCGTCCAAGCCGGTGCGGGTGCGGGATCTACTTTTTCAGATGAGGTCTTTAAAGAGGCTGGCGCTTCCATCAGCGATACTAGAGAAAGTTTGCTCAGCAACGGTGACCTTATTCTGTCTGTTCAGTCGCTGCCTAAAGAAGACTTAGGTCATGTTAAAAGGGGTGCTGCAGCTCTTTCCATCTTAAATCCTTTTGGGGATCCTGAGGGTATTAAGGCCTATGCCGAAGCCGGTATAATGGGCTTTGCAATGGAATTTATGCCGCGTATCTCTAGGGCGCAGTCAATGGACGTCTTATCCAGTCAATCAAACCTGGCAGGGTATAAAGCAGTTCTGGAAGCGACACATTATTTTGGCCGCGCCATGCCAATGATGATGACCGCAGCAGGGACAGTAGCCCCAGCTCGTGTTTTTGTGATGGGTGCAGGCGTGGCTGGCTTGCAGGCGATTGCGACCGCAAAACGCCTCGGGGCTATTGTGAGTGCAACAGATGTCCGAGCAGCAACCAAAGAACAGGTTGAAAGTTTAGGCGGTACCTTTGTCATGGTTGAAAGTGATGAAGAAGACGGCGAAACAGCTGCGGGTTATGCAAAAGAAATGAGCGAGGACTATAAGGTTAAGCAAGCGGCTCTTGTGGCGGATCATATTGCTAAACAAGACATTGTGATTACCACGGCCCTTATTCCAGGGCGGCCTGCTCCAAAGCTCGTGAGCGATAAGATGCTCCAATCGATGAAACCTGGATCTGTTATTGTTGATATGGCAGTTGAGACAGGCGGTAATGTAGAAGGCGCTCAATATGGTGAGGTGGTCGACCTCTACGGTGTTACTGTTGTCGGCTTAAAGAATTTGCCGTCTCGGTTGGCGGCCGATGCCTCTTCCTTATACGCAAAAAATTTATATAACTTTTTGTCTCCTTTCGCCGATGGAGAAGGGACCTTAACTTTTGACTTTGAAGATGAGCTCGTGAGCGGCACCTGTGTAACAAAAGATGGTGCCATTGTTCACGAGCGTTTAAGAGAGGAGGGTAACTAAGATGGAAGTCGTAAGCCCATTTATCCAACAGTTCAGCATTTTTGTTATGGCGATTTTCGTCGGCTACTATGTTGTCTGGTCTGTGACCCCAGCGCTTCATACGCCTTTGATGTCGGTAACGAACGCAATTTCATCTGTGATTATCGTCGGGGCACTTATTGCGGCAGGCGCTGAAGGCAGCCCGATCGCACAGGCGCTTGGCGGCGTTGCTGTGGGGCTAGCTTGTGTCAATATTTTCGGTGGCTTTGCTGTCACCAGTCGCATGCTCGCTATGTATAAGAAAAAAGATAAGAAATAGGAGGAAAGAATGATGAGTTTTAATGCAGATCAAACAGCCCTTTTATATCTTGTTGCGGGTGTTTTGTTTATTATGTCCCTGCGTGGCCTTTCATCGCCAGAGACATCTCGTAAGGGTAACTTATACGGCATGATCGGTATGACGATTGCTGTACTTGTGACTTTGATGAATTTGGAAAATATTCAATGGCCCTGGATCCTCGGCGGCCTTGTTGTCGGGGGCGGAGTTGGTCTTGTCATCGCGCGACGCATTCCAATGACGGATATGCCCCAATTAGTCGCTGCTTTTCACTCCCTTGTGGGGTTGGCAGCTGTATTTGTTGCTGCAGCTGCTGCAATCAATCCAACAGCCTTTGGTATTGTGGATGCTTCAGGGGCGATTTATACAGCTAGTAAACTTGAGATGAGTTTGGGAATCGCCATTGGTGCGATCACCTTTAGTGGGTCCGTGATAGCTTTTCTAAAATTGAATGGCAATATGTCTGGCGCCCCTATTATGCTGCCGGCACGTCATTTGATTAATTTACTTATTGCGGTCTTGATCGTCGTTTCTGTCGTACTTTACATGATGAATAGTTCAGTTGATCTATTCGGTGTCATGCTCGCGCCCAATGACTTCTTGTGGATTGCCACGGGGTTGTCTTTTTTAATCGGCTTCCTGCTGATCATTCCTATTGGTGGTGCAGATATGCCTGTTGTTGTATCCATGCTGAATTCATATTCTGGTTGGGCCGCGGCAGGGATTGGCTTTACCCTTTCAAACTCTGCTCTGATTGTTACCGGAGCCCTTGTGGGGTCTTCAGGCGCTATTCTCTCTTATATCATGTGTAAGGCTATGAATCGTGGATTTATCAGTGTGATCCTAGGAGGGTTCGGCGGCGAAGATGCCGCTGCAGCTTCAGGGGAAGTTGAGACTCGCCCTGTCAAACAAGGTTCTGCTGATGATGCCAGTTTTATTATGAAGAATGCATCAAAAGTGATCATTGTCCCGGGGTATGGTATGGCCGTGGCACAAGCCCAGCATGTCTTAAAGGAAATGGGTGATATGCTCAAGGCAGAAGGGGTCGAAGTGAAATATGCTATTCACCCAGTTGCAGGGCGTATGCCTGGTCATATGAATGTTCTCTTAGCTGAAGCTAATGTTCCTTACGATGAAGTGGCTGAGCTTGAGGATATCAATAGTGAGTTTGCGCAGGCAGATGTTGCTTTTGTCATTGGTGCAAATGATGTGACCAATCCTGCCGCTAAAACGGATACCGCAAGTCCCATATACGGCATGCCGGTTTTGGATGTTGAAAAAGCATCTACTGTTCTTTTCATTAAGCGGGGAATGGCTGCGGGATATGCGGGCATTCAAAACGAACTTTTCTTCCGAGATAACACAATGATGCTCTTTGGAGATGCGAAGAAAATGGTCGAGGATATCGTGAAGACTCTTTAAAGAGCATTTCATGATGACCGGCAGGAGAAAAAGCTTGTTCCTTGGTGAACTGCCGCTTATCCTTCTGATAATGAGACAAAAGCAAAACGCTACAGAATCGTTCTGTAGCGTTTTGCTATGAAGATCTTTCGAGGAGGAGGGAATGCTCTATGGCTGGTAAAATTGGCAAGCTTTCACTGGGTTTAATTATCATTCTTGGGGTGATCTGGGTCGCGATAGGGCCCGACTGGCGCGCCTTTGTTGCTAATCCTCCATTGAATAAAGACGTTTTATTTTGGACTGAGAAGCAGCGCGATATTGGGTTTCGAATGATCGACCGTATTGACTTTATTGTTAAATCGAGAGTGATCAAAGCTGGTACGAAGACGATGGCATTGAATGCAGGGAAGCCTCTTCCTAGTGGGTTAGATGTAGAGGCCTATATGAAGGCCAATTCAGTCTCAGGCCTCGTTGTACTGCAGGACGGTCAACTGAGGCTTGAAAAATATGGTCTAGATTTTTCAAGCGACGGGCGCTGGACAAGCTTTTCTGTGGCAAAGTCATTGACGTCAACTCTAGTTGGAGCCGCAATCAAGGATGGATATATCAAAAGTCTTGATGCCAATGTTGCAGACTATATTGAAGGTTTGAAGGGCTCTGCCTATGACGGGGTGACTATAGAACAGCTTCTAACCATGTCATCAGGGGTCGCTTGGAATGAAGATTACAGCGATCCAAAATCGGATGTGGCTCAGTACGGCTTGCACGTGCCCGACGATGGATTTAACCCCATTGTGAGCTATATGCGGAAATTACCCCGCGCTCACCCTGCTGGAGACGTGTGGAATTATTCCTCGGGCGAAACCAATATGATTGGTATTCTTGTGACAGAAGCAACAGGTAAAATTCTATCTGACTATGCCTCCGAAAAAATATGGGCTGTTTACGGTATGGAAGCGGACGCCACATGGCTGTTGGACGGCGAAGGCGAGGAAATAAGCGGATGCTGTATTCAGGCCTCGACAAGGGATTTTGCACGCCTAGGGCAGTTTATTATGGACGGTGCCAAGGTTGAGGGGCAGTCTATTGTACCAGAGGATTGGATGAGTCTTGCGACACAGAGACATTTTGATCTCAATGGGAGATCCTATGGCTATGGCTATCAGTGGTGGATCTATGAGAATGGTGCTTTTGGTGCGCGGGGAATATTTGGTCAAAGTATCTATATAGATCCGAAGCGTAATTTGGTCATTGCCACAAATAGTAACTGGGATGATGCCAGAGGCAGTTCCAAAGGTCAAAATGCTCGCCGTGATGCCTTCCATCAGTCGGTTGTTGATTTGATCGACGCTGAGTCTCATAAGGAATCTTCTGATTAGCTATCCTTGTAAAGCAATCTTAAATAACGAAGTCACACCCTTAAGTGTGGCTTTTTGTTATTTTGGTTAAAATACACCCATTAAGCTTTAAAATATATCGTCATAGTAGTATGGTTAATTTTTATTAACTAAAAGGATATGAAGATGGCTCGATACTATGTGAACAAAAACAGTCAAGCAAACGGGGACCACGAAGTCCACAAAACAGGCTGCAATTTTATGCCTATGGCAGAAAATAGGATTTATTTAGGTGATTATTCTTCCTGTTCGCCAGCCGTTAGAGAAGCGAAAAAGACATACAGTAGGTCAAATGGTTGCTATTTTTGCAGTAATGCCTGTCATACGAGTTAAAGAGCTGTAGAAGAAGCTATGATAATTCGATCCAAATTGGTGTATGGTCTGAGGCCTTTTCTTTGCCCCGCGGTATGCGATCAACCTGACAGTCTTTTAATCGATCTGCTGCTTGTGCGGAAAGAAGAAGATGGTCAATTCTGATGCCATTATCCTTTGGCCATGCACCTCGTTGGTAATCCCAATATGTATAGGCCGGCCCTTCAGCTTTTATCTGGCGCAAGGCGTCCATATATCCCAGATTGAGTAGTGAGCGAAAGCGAGCCCTGCTTTCAGGTTGGGTAAGGGCATCATCGACCCAGCCAGCGGGATTATAGCAATCAATATCATGTGGAATGATGTTGTAATCCCCTGCCAATACAACAGGCATCTCTGTTCTTAATAAACCACGCGCATGGTCGATCAATTTATCCATCCATTCCAGCTTGTAGGTGAACTTTGGCCCGGGCTGAGGATTTCCGTTTGGTAAGTATATCGTTGAAATGCGGACACCCTGTATTGTGGCTTCAAGGTAGCGTGCTTGTTCAATAGTGGGCTCGCCGTCTTTTTCAGGCCCCCAAGTCATGCCGGGCAAGCCTTTAAGAATGTTTTCCATAGGATACTTTGATAGAAGAGCAACCCCGTTAAAGGCTTTCATACCGTTTGTTTCCACGATATAGCCTAAGGCTTCAATTTCCGAACGCGGAAAATTCTCACAAATACTCTTGATTTCTTGAAGGCAGACAACATCTGGGGAAAATTCTTCCAACCATTCTAAGAGGCGGGGTAGGCGAGCTTTGATTCCATTGATATTAAATGTCGCAATCTTCATAAGAGCCCCCATTGTTGATCGTAGCTATAAAGTGGAAAGTGATAGGTTTTAGCCTTAAATGGCAAAAGACGAGCCGCATCCACAATTGCTTTGGGCATTCGGGTTGGTGACTTGAAAGCTGCTGCCGACCAGGTCAGTGACATAATCAACCTCTGAACCTGTTACGTATAGCAGGCTCATACTGTCAACCAGCATCGTGACACCGTTTCGTTCTACAATAATATCGTCGTCCTCGCCCTTTTCAGTGAGGTCAAATCCATATTGGAATCCACTACATCCACCGCCTGAGACTGTCAGTCTAAGTTTCAGGTTTGGATTGCCTTGCATCTCTATGAGCTGACCCACGCGAGATGCTGCTGTTTCACTTAACGTTACCGGGACAGGGGCAGCTGAATTTTCTTGCGTCTTCATTTGTTACTCTCTCTCTAGAGACAAAAAATTGAGTTCTAACGAGCTTTCGAGAACTCTTCTGTCATATATTAGCTATTAAATAGTCGTCCCGAGGGGAAAGGTCAATCCATAGAGGCTTAAAATCAAGAATAATCTGTCTCAACATCCTGAGAGGTCTGTAAGCTAAAAGCATAGATATAGGTAGTTGGAAGATCTGTAGGCTCATGATTAGTGTCGGTACTAAAAGGCAAACATAAGACAGAATAAGAGATTTCTAAGAAGGAATCAGGTTGAATTGTTTCTTCCAGAAATTCTGGTACATGCAAAACGGATGTACGATCGATCAATCCTTGCAGATGATGTTTAATAGCGTCATCCCTTATGGAACCTATATCTTTCTCTCCATCGGGGAGATGAAAGAGATCAGAGACACTACTGCCCATCAATTTGCAATTGACGGAATTTTTATGAGCTGAGCGCTCAAAGACTGCGAGTCTGGTCATGTTTCGGGCAAATTTTTGAGGCCTGAAATGTCTGGAATTAGGGTAGCGGGAGTCGCCTTTAATGTCAGTCCAATGCTTATAGACATCCATCAGAAAGGAATCTCCGATATCTATATTTTTATTCATGTCAGTGTCTTTTTTCATAAGCATGATTTTATAATACTTAAAAAAGTGTTAACTTCAAAATAAGAAATTAACCTTTTATTAATAAAGTTCAGGAAACTGCATTTTGGAAAGTTTATGAATGCGTTTGAAAGGGGTTGCGTCTGCAAGCGCTGAGAGATAAGCTAATTTTTCGGGCTGGGGATTCCAGAGAAATAAAAATTTGATTTTACAGCGTAAGCTGAATGCGGAGTAATCTATGACTGATGAGAAGGTCGATTTTAATGAGATTTCTTACGAAGATATATTAGCGCCATATGCCTGCACAGGCGCGCATAGTCGCGGTAGACTTAAGGCAGAGCCTGAAGTTGCATCGCGGAGTTGCTACCAGAGAGATCGTGATCGGATCATTCATTCCAGTGCCTTTCGCCGCTTGAAACATAAAACTCAAGTCTTTGTTTACCATGAAGGGGATCATTTTAGAACACGCCTGACTCATTCGTTAGAGGTCGCTCAAATTAGCCGGTCTATCTGTCGCTCATTACACTTGAATGAAGATTTAGGAGAGGCGTTAGCATTGGCCCATGACTTGGGGCATCCTCCTTTTGGTCATGCAGGCGAAGCTGTTATTAATGACTGCATGAAGAATTATGGTGGATTTGATCATAATGCACAGGCGATTCGTCTGGTGACACGTCTTGAGCAACGCTATGCGGCATTTGAAGGGTTAAACCTGACATGGGAAACTTTAGAGGGGATGGCCAAGCATAACGGCCCTCTGATCGACGGCCCTATGAAGGGGACGAAGGAAATTTCTGATTTGCCTTTCGGGGTAAGCGATTACGTACAAGAGCATGATTTGTTGTTGCATACCTATCCGGCAGCAGAAGCGCAAATCGCTGCCCTTGCTGATGATATTGCCTATTCAAGTCATGATTTGGATGATGGTTTACGGGCGGATCTATTTGACGTGGACGAGCTTAAATCTATTCCTATTGTTGCTCAACTTATCGATGAAGTGCGCTGGACCTATAAAGAGGCCTCAAAAACCGTCTTTATTCACGAGCTTGTACGCCGATTAATTAATCGATTGGTGAATGACTTGATGATTGAAACGCGTCGTCGCCTTGGTGAATTGAATCCACAAAGACCTGATGATATCCGTTTTGCTGGGAAGCCAATCGTTGCCTTTTCACCGGAAATGCAGAAAGCCGTTGTCTCCCTGAAAAAATTCTTAAAAAATAGAATGTATAACCATTACTTAGTCAATAGGATGGCCAGTAAGGCAAAAAGGGTTGTGAGTGACCTATTTGAGCTGTATATCAGCGAGCCAGAGTGTTTGCCTACGGAATGGTCAGATCGCGCAACCCGTCCTAATACAGCGGAAACTGCCCGTGTTGTTGCTGATTTCATTGCGGGGATGACGGATCGTTATGCTTTCCGTGAGCATGCTAAGTTGTTTGATTTATCAAGGGTAACCTTATAGTCGGCTGTTTAATGGCTTGACTATGAGCCTTGATGTACAGAGTTAACAGAAGAAGAAAAAATGAATATTTATACCAACATTCGCGAACAGTTGAATGCTGTGCTTGCTGATCTTGGCGCCGAGGGAGCGCTGCCCGCTGATCTGGATACAAAAAATGTAGCCATTGAGCCCCCTCGTGACAGTAGTCACGGTGATATTGCACTCAATGCGGCTTTAGTTTTGTCAAAACAGGCACGCATGAAGCCACGTGATATTGCAGGGTTGCTCGCTGAGAAACTAGAAGCTTTGGCCTTTGTTTCTGCTGTTGATGTCGCCGGCCCTGGGTTCATTAATATGACTTTGTCGCCTTCATATTGGCAGGCAATTGTTCGTCACGTGATTGCAGATGGCACATCCTTTGGAGATAGCGAAACTGGAGCAGGTGAAAAAGTTAATGTCGAATATGTGTCGGCCAACCCAACAGGGCCCATGCATGTGGGTCATGTAAGAGGCGCTGTTTTTGGTGATGCACTTGCCAATTTGCTCACTAAGGCTGGATTTGACGTTAGTAAAGAATACTATATTAACGATGCTGGTAATCAGATTGATATTCTTGCTGAATCTGTCTATTTGAGATACCGAGAAGCCCACGGGGAAGTCATTGAAATACCAGAGGGGTTATATCCTGGCGCTTACCTAAAAGAAGCTGCTCAAACATTAATGGAACGCCACGGCGATCGGTTCATGAAGGCTTCAAAAGAAGAATGGCTGCCTGTGATGCGGCTTGAGGGCACAGAGCTGATGATGGATTTAATTCGATCAGACCTAGCGGCCCTCGGTGTTGAGCATGATGTTTTTTTTAGTGAAAAAACTTTGCATTCGAGTGGTCGGATAGCAGATGCAATTGCTGTTCTGCGTGAGCGTGGTTATATTTATGAAGGGGTTCTTGAGCCCCCAAAAGGGAAAAAACCGGAAGACTGGGAAGCAAGAGAGCAAACACTTTTTAAAGCTGAGCAGTTTGGGGATGATGTTGACCGCCCTATCCAAAAGTCAAATGGAGACTATACCTATTTCGCAGCGGATATCGCTTATCACTACGATAAATATATTCGTGGCTTTAAGAAGATGATCAATGTCTGGGGCGCGGATCACGGCGGGTACATTAAGCGAATGGAAGCAGCGATCAATGCCATGGCCGATGATGGCTCTCTTGATGTCCGCCTTTGCCAATTGGTGAAATTGTTTCGGGACGGTGAGCCAGTTAAAATGTCCAAACGTGCTGGAACATTCATAACCCTGCGTGAAGTTGTTGATGAAGTTGGAAAAGATGTAACGCGCTTCATTATGCTGACGCGTAAAAATGATGCGCCGCTAGATTTTGATTATGCTAAAGTCCTAGAGCAATCAAAAGACAATCCTGTTTTTTATGTTCAATATGCTCACGCAAGAGTGAATTCGTTGCAGAAGAAAGCCGTTGCGTCGCATGGTGATCTTGATTTGGCGGGTGCTGATGTGGGCTCTCTGACGCATGAGGCTGAAATCGGCTTGATGAAACAAATGGCTGCCTGGCCGAGAATGGTTGAAAGCGCCGCTACGGCTCATGAGCCCCATAGAATTGCTTTTTATCTCTATGATCTAGCATCTAGCTTTCATAGTTACTATAATCTTGGGAATAGTAACCCTGAACTGCGGTTGGTCCTGGAGGCAGATAAAGAGAAAACGCTGTCTAGAATGGCTTTAGCGCGGTCTGTTGCGACTGTTATAGCGAGTGGCCTTTATGTATTAGGGGTGACACCTGTAGAGGAAATGTGATGACTGAAGAAGACAATAAAGCTGACTTAGATCCACGTGATACACCGCCCTGGCTGATGCCTGTCTCTGAAGAAGACGCAGGGGCAGGAAATCAAGGTATTGCATCTTATACAAAGTGGATTGCTCTGGGTGCTACAGCATTTGTTGTTCTATCAGTTTTTGGTCTCGTATATCTCTATAATAGTTATGTGGGCAGTGATGGCCCTGTGAAGCATGTTAAAGCAGACCCTGGGCCTGTAAAAGAGCGCCCTTTGGATGCCGGCGGTAAAAATATACCGGATCAGGACAAAAAGGTTTTTGATAAAATGCAGGGCCGCGATGAGCAATCAGCCGTGGTGGATATTAGTAAACAGCCTGAAGAGCCGGTTAAAGAAATGCCGAAAAATCAAGTTGAGGAAACTCCTGTTGATAATCGTTCTAGCGTAGAAAAGAAACCTGAAGATAATTCCAAAGAAAGAGCTAAGACAGAAACCCCAGCTCCAAAGCCTGTTAGTCAAAAACCAGCGAAACCGACAGTAAGTAAGGCCTCTCAACCAAAGGCTACCCCAGGTAAGGCGGTCGCAGGCTATGATTTTTATCGGGTCCAATTAGGGTCTTTTTTAACGGAAAATACAGCAAAATCTGCATGGCGATCCGTACGACGAGATCATAGTCAGCAGACAGGTGATATGAAAGATTATATTACAACGGCTGTAGTCGGGGGAACAACTTACTATCGATTAACGGTTGGACCACTTGATAACCGGATGGCCGCAGATAATTTATGTTTATATTTCAAAACACGCGGACAGCCATGCTTTGTGGTGTCACCATCTAAAAAATAAAAGCGATTACAAGAGGGATAGGGATTAATATGGCGCTTTCGCCGGTGATTTTTGGATTTGAAGGACTTGTCTTGACCGCTGAAGAGCGCGCTCTTTTTGCTGACCTTCGTCCAGCAGGGTTCATTCTATTTGCCCGGAATGTAGAGACGCCAACCCAAGTTCAAGCCCTAACGGACAGTTTACGTGAGTGTGTAGGGTATGAACCTCTTATCTTGATTGATCAGGAAGGCGGGCGTGTTCAGCGCCTCAGACCACCTCATTGGCGTCAATATATCCCTATGGATAGTTTTGATAAACTCTTGGATCAAAACGCAGGAAAGGCCAGTCGACTGTTGCGACTGCATTCAAGAATGCTTGCCAGTGATTTGAGAGCTTTGGGCATCAATGTGAATTGTTTACCCCTCTTGGATGTTCCTGTTAAAGGGGGCGATGCAATAATTGGGGATAGGGCTCTTGCGACCGACCCAGATCTTGTCGGGGCTCTGGGACGGATTGTTATCGATAGTCATATGGAAACAGGGGTTTTACCTGTCATCAAGCATATCCCAGGACACGGCAGGGCTACAGTGGATAGTCATAAAGGGTTACCTGTAGTTGATACAAAATTGAAAAAGCTCAAGGAAACCGACTTTAAGCCGTTTAAACTCTTGTCTGATGCACCGCTTGCTATGACAGCACATATTACATACAGCGATGTTGATTCTGAAAATCCAGCAACCTTTTCTAGTATTGTTGTGGGCCGTGTCATTCGAATGCTGATTGGCTATTCAGGACTTCTTATGAGTGATGATATTGGGATGCATGCCCTAAGTGGCAGCATGAAGTCTCGCGCAGAGAAAAGCTTGAAGGCTGGGTGTGACCTTGTGCTTCACTGCGGTGGAGATTTCAAAGAAATGGCAGAAATCAGTCCTGTCATTGATGATCATCGCAGCGATCAACTCGAAGCAAAGGTAACTCATATTTTGAAAGCGGTTCTTGAACCGCAAACCTATGATAGAGCTGCATTGGAAGATGAATATGATCTGCTGCTCAATTCTTTTCAATTGAAGGATGATTAATCGATGGATGCTTCAGTCGCAACCATGATCAATATGATCACGACAATGGCTTTACCGTTTTTATTCGCCATTACAGTGCCCGTGATCGTTCAGGCCTATGTCGCAGATCGTATGGGTGATGTAACCCCGCGATTAGAGGGGCGCTTGAGCGCTGACCCCCTGAGGCACGTTGATCCTTTTGGAACTGTCCTCATGCCATTGCTTTCAGTTGTGATGCAATTTCCTATTCTTTTAGGCTGGCCTAAAGCGTTGAACGTTAACCCAGGGAATTTCCGACACCCTCAAGCTATGAAAATCTATGCGTTATGTGGATTTTTAGCACTTCTCATGCTGGCTCTTATTATGGGAATCCTTTTGAAATGGACATTGCCTATGACTGGAGGGCAGGGATGGCTCTTTGAAAATCTAAAAAATGGTATGTTGATTTGTTGTGTTTTTGCGGTTTTAAAAATGTTGCCAATTCCGCCAAATGATGGGGCTTTATTCATTGCACAATTTTTACCTCCGAAACACGCAGAAAGTTATTTTTCTGTGGCACCCTATGGGTTCTTTATTTTCCTTGCAGTCATTTTATTTTTTAAGGAAATCATCTTTGTGCCTGCCATTAGTATCTATATTGCACTCTTGACACTGCTAGGGGCATAAATGACCGAAACAGAGCTTCATATCCCTATTGAGACCAAGACTTCAGACCTTGACGCAGACAAATTGGTCCTTCAAATGGAAGCCTTTGAAGGACCTCTTGATGTTTTACTTACTCTAGCCCGTGCACAGAAAGTGGACCTTCTCGAAATTTCTATTCTGGAGCTTGTTGAGCAATATTTAGCCTTTGTTCAAGCAGCGAAACGAATTAAACTGGAACTGGCGGCAGATTATTTAGTGATGGCAGCATGGCTTGCCTATCTTAAGTCTCGACTGCTTCTCCCTAAGGAAGAAATTGGGGACGAACCTAGTGCAGAAGAAATGGCTTTAAGACTTCAGCTTCGACTGCAGCGTTTAGAAGCCATGCGCGAGAGTGGCGCCCGGTTGATGGGGCGAGACCTTCAAGGACGGGACACTTTTGTGCGGGGCATGCCAGAAGGCTTGAAGACGACAAAGCGGGGGCAATTTGATCTCACACTCTATGAGTTATTGAAACATTACGGAGAAACCCGTCAACGCACGTCTATCTCTGAGATCAAGATAGAACAAAGGCCAGTCTATCCACTTGAAGAAGCGCTAGAACGGCTCAGTGAATTGGTTGGTGAAACATTTAGCTGGACTCAACTCGCTCATTTCTTGCCTGCAGGTCTCAGTGATAAACGTGTGCGTCGGTCGGCTTTGGCCAGTATGTTTGCTGCAACCTTAGAGCTTGCAAAATTAGGCAAGGCAGAAATTCAACAGGCTGAAACTTTTGGTCCCTTGTATTTAAGGCAAAAATCTGCTGAAACTACAGACTGATGTGAATAAGAAGATTAAGTAAGAATGACAGAAGAGCCAGAAATAATTGAAAGCTTACCGCTTAAAAGCGATGAAGAGATGGCAACCGAAACGCATATTGCACATAAGCGAATGGTCGAGGCCGTTCTATTTGCCAGTGAAAAAGCATTGTCCATTGATGACATTGCAGAGCGCTTGCCCTTCGGGGCTGAAGTGGCTGTTCATCTTGAGGCTTTGATGGAAGAGTATGACACACGGGGAGTAACCTTAGTCTGTGTAGCGAATAAATATATGTTTAGGACCTCAAGTGATTTATCATTTCTCTTGAGAAGGGAAGTTGATGAACCTCGAAAACTCTCTCGTGCTGCGGTAGAGACTTTAGCGATTATCGCATATCATCAACCTGTTACTCGTTCAGAGATTGAAGAAATTCGCGGCGTCTCTATATCTAAAGGGACACTTGATGTCTTAATGGAAGCCACCTGGATCCGTCCAATGGGGCGCAAAAGAACACCAGGTAGACCTGTGACTTATGGTACGAGTGAAGATTTTTTGGTCCATTTTGGACTTGAAAATATTAAAGACTTACCTGGACTACAAGAATTGAAAGCCGCAGGCCTATTGGATAGTGTAGACGAAGCGCTTGACAAAATTGGTGGTAGAGCACAGAACACAATTGAAGATGATGATCTTCAGATTGATTTGGAAGATGCTATCGCCCAAGTGGATAAAGTTTCTCAGAGCAATGTGACTGAGAGTGAACTAGAAGATGAGCATCAGCCTGAATTGCTGATTGAAGAAGAATAAAGAAAAGGACACGACTATGCTTGGGACATGGCAAATCGTTATTATTGCAGTATTAGTCATTTTATTATTTGGCCGCGGTAAAATTGCAGGACTTATGGGTGAAGTAGCCCGAGGGATCACTAGCTTTCGCAAGGGGATGAAAGAAGGGTCTGAGACTGTGAATGAAACTCCAAAGCAAGTTGATGATCAATCTGACGCTCCTGTTGTAGAAACAACTGCGAAAGAGAAGGAAAAGTCTGAGTAAAGACTTTTGCCCTTCTACCCTTTTTGGGTAAGGCTTCTTGATGTTTGATATCGGTACAATTGAAATGGTAATTCTTGCAATCGTGGCCCTCTTGGTCGTCGGTCCAAAAGATTTGCCTAAGTTGATGCGTTCAGTCTCTCAGTTTATTGGGAAAATTCGTGGTCTGGCAGGCGAGTTTAAGTCAACAATGAATGAATTAGCAGATGAAGTTGATCGTGAAACTGATCCGTTTCGCGAAGAGCGGGATGCTGAGGGTATTACGCCTAATATGAGTCCAGAAGATATTACGGCCCACATCATGGGGAATAAAGAGACAGCTGATGAAGCGGCAGATCAGTTTGCTGCTGGTGAGAGTCAGCCTGACTTGTCCTCTGAAATTGATGAGACTGTAAGTAAGGAAGATACAAAAGGATCGGGCAATGACTGATTCTGACAAACAGCCAGACCTGATTGATAACTCAGATCAGTTTGATGATGAACTTGCAGAGAGTAAAGCGCCTATTCTAGACCATCTCGTTGAACTTAGAAAACGCCTGCTCTGGGTGATTGTTGGTTTCGTTTTAATGTTCATCGTCGGTGTTTATTTCTATGAGCATATTTTTGCTTTCCTAGCCGACCCTTATTTTTCAAAAATGAGAGAACTTGGCAAAGATAATGCGCGGATGATCTTTACAGCCCCTCAGGAAGCTTTCCTGACCCAAGTAAAGCTTGGCATGTATGCTGCGTTTATTCTTTCCTTTCCTTTCATGCTAATCCAGGTATGGAAGTTTATTGCGCCTGGCTTATACAGTCATGAAAAGCGTGCTTTTCTTCCTTTCTTGTTGGTGACACCGCTTTTATTTTTTGGCGGTGCAGCGCTCGCTTATTATTATGTGATGCCATTCGCCTGGGAATTTTTGCTCAGTTACGACACTGGTGGGTCCATTGACGGAATTAGCATTGAGATTGAAGCCAAGATCAGTGAATATTTGTCCATTGCAATGAAATTAATTTTTGCGTTTGGGTTTGCTTTTCTCCTTCCCGTTCTCTTGACGTTGATGGGAAGAGTAGGGATAGTTACAGCCAAGGGACTCCGGGAAAAGCGCCGCTATACAATTGTTGGTATCTTTGCGATGGCTGCTTTTTTGACGCCGCCAGATCCTGCCAGCCAAATAGGGCTTGGCATCCCGCTTCTTATTTTATATGAGCTATCCATCTTATTGATAGCCATGAGCGAAAAGAAACGTGCAGCTGCACTAGATGAAGAGTTATAAAATGTTTGATATTAAATTTATTCGCGAAAACCCAGAAGCTTTCGATGCTGCTCTCGCCCGCCGTGGCGTAGAGGCACATGCAGCTCAACTTATTGAAATTGATGAAAAAAAACGCGCCCTTATGACAGAGAGTCAAGAAGGACAAGCGCGCAGGAATGCTGCATCCAAAGAAATTGGTATGGCAATGGGGCAAGGCGATAAAGAGAAGGCCGAAGCCCTAAAAGCGGAAGTAGGTAGTTTAAAGACTCGTATCGCTGAAATTGGAGAAGAAGAAATTGCTCTGACAAATCAGTTAAATACATTTCTGATGAGCTTGCCGAATATGGTTTACGATGATGTTCCAGATGGTGCCGATGAGGAAGATAACAAGGAAGTCCGAACATGGGGCACACCGAAAGAATTTTCATATACCCCTAAAGAACACCATGACTTAGGTGAAGCGCTCGGGGGAATGGATTTTGAACGAGCAGCAAAGATTTCTGGCGCTCGGTTTGTTATTCTTTCAGGTCAAATCGCCCGCCTAGAACGTGCTTTAGCGCAGTTTATGCTTGATTTACATACCACTGAACATGGCATGACAGAAGTGATTACACCGGCCATGGTAAAAGCTCCGGCGCTTCTTGGTACAGGTCAGTTGCCAAAATTTGAAGAAGACCTGTATAAAACAGGAGATCACTATCTTATCCCAACATCAGAGGTTACGGTTACAAATATTTATGCAGGTGAAATACTACCTGCCGAAGCCCTGCCAAAACGGTTTGCCTGTTATAGCCAATGCTTCCGCAGCGAAGCAGGGTCTGCAGGTCGGGATACAACGGGTATGATTCGTCAACACCAGTTTGAAAAGGTTGAGATGGTCTCTGTGGTGGATGCAGATCAATCTGACGCTGAACTTGAGCGGATGACTGAATGTGCAGAGGAAGTCCTGAAACGCCTCGACCTGCCTTTCCGAACAGTGAAACTCTGTACAGGTGATATTGGGTTTGGTGCTCGCCGGACATATGACATTGAGGTTTGGTTGCCCGGGCAAGCTAGATTCCGTGAGATTTCTTCTTGTTCGACCTGTGGTGACTTTCAAGCGCGTCGTATGAAAATGAGAACCAGAGATGCTGGTGAAAAGCAGACTCGCTTTGTCCATACTTTAAATGGGTCTGGCCTTGCTGTAGGCAGAACGCTGATTGCTGTAATGGAGAATTATCAACAAGAAGACGGAACTATAATTGTTCCTGAGGCGTTAAAACCTTATATGGGTGGAATTGAGATCATTGGAGGGTAATGCTCCAAAAGAATAGGGTAAGATAAGCTGTTCTTGGCATGATAAATCACTGAGAACGGCTTATTAGTTAAAGGATAAAAGTGATGATTTCATGTGAGAGAATTTTAGTATCAAATGACGATGGTATTTCAGCAGAGGGCATGGCTCTTCTGGTGGAAGTAGCTCATGAGCTCTCAGATGATGTCTGGATTGTTGCCCCTGATGGAGAACAGTCTGGGGCCTCACACTCCCTTACACTTTCACGCCCCCTCCGTTTAAGAAAACACGGCGACAAAAAGTTCAGTGTGTCTGGTACGCCCACTGATTGTGTAATGATGGCTCTTAATCATGTGATGAAAGATCAGCGTCCTACCCTGGTTTTGTCTGGGGTTAATCGCGGTGCAAATATGGCAGAAGACATAACATATTCTGGGACCTGTTCTGTCGCTATGGAAGGCACTTTAGCGGGCATTCCTTCAATTGCTCTCTCCCAGCAGCTCAGCCCAGAGCGCGATCATCGCTGGGAGCCTACAAAGGAATATTGCCTTAAGGTAATCAAACGGTTGCTTCCCCTAGACTGGGATAAAGGGACCTTCTATAACGTGAATTTCCCGCCTTGTCGGGCTACCGAGGTCAAAGGCATGCGCCTTGTTGCCCATGGTCATCGAGAAGCCACAGAAATAAAAATCCATAAAGCCAAAGATCCACGCGGTTTCAGTTATTATTGGCTTGGACTTGGGGGGCGTGATCTTGAATATAATGGAGATTCTGATCTTGGAACAGTCACAGATAATTATATTGCGATCACTCCTGTTCATTTAGAGCTCACTGAATATGAAGCTTTGAAACGTCAAAAAGCCTCTGTGGATCAAGATTTCTAGCTGTAAACTATCTTTCCTTGTCAATTTTCTTGACCGGCGAATCTTCCTCAGGTTATGATTCCTCGAGTTCATGGAGTGTGGGTGTCGTGAATCGACTTGTTGGGAATTTATTATTTTGTTTTCTTTTAGGGGTGATGCTCTCTGCATGCACGTCACAGTCGAGCTATGAAAATCCAGCACGTATTAAGCCTGTGTTTGAACTACGAAACACGCCATTTCCCGTACCTAAACCTAAAATGCGGCCCGAGTGGAAAGCAAAGAAGTTGCGGGAAGCACGCTATCCGCAGCGATACCCTTCCAAAGTGGCTCAAAGAAAAAAGCCAGCATATATTGCGCGGGCCACTCAGCAAAGTGTCACAGTCAAGAAAGGTGATACACTTTATGGCCTATCACGCCGACATACTGTCAATATTCGTGATTTAGCGCGCGTGAATAAAATTCAACCGCCGTATGCACTGGCATTAGGTCAAAAAATAAAATTACCGTCTCCAGCCACCCATCGTGTGAAGCGAGGGGATACAAGTTATTCTATCGCACAAGCCTATGGTATTCGTTTGAGTGATCTTATAAGGTTAAATCGAATTCGCCCGCCTTACTCGCTTGCTGTGGGACAGTCTTTAAAGCTGCCAGGGGGAGCGAAAATCACTCAAAGAGCCCCATCATCAGCAGCTCCCAAGCAAAGTTATCAACGCCAAACAGCGATCGCGAAAAAGAAAGTTGCTAAAACTGGAAATTTAGTGCCGCCTCCAAAAACAGGGAAGTATTTTTCCTGGCCTGTAAAAGGGACGATTATTTCGAGATTTGGTCCAAAGAAGGGCGGCATCCATAATGATGGGATTAATATGGTCGCCAGTAAAGGGACAGCCATTCGGGTGGCTGAAACAGGCGTGGTTGCCTATGCATCAGATGCTCTGCCTGGCTATGGCAATTTAATATTAGTAAAGCATAGTGGAAATTGGGTGACAGCCTATGCCCATACTGAGGGAATGAAAGTAACGCCGGGTCAAGTGGTGAAAAAAGGGCAAGTCATTGCCCGGGTTGGAGATAGTGGGGGAGTTCAAAGACCACAGCTCCATTTTGAAATTCGACGGGGCCGCAAAGCCTTAAATCCCCTCTTGTATCTTGAACGGCCTCAGACTGCAGCAGGGCCATAAGAACAGGCTTTTAGGGTAATATTTTCTCAGCCCCCTTGTTTCAATCAAATAATTACCCAAATCATAGAGAATGACATGGCTATTCTGTTGCAATTACAGAGGATCACAGTATAGTCATCGCGATTTTAAAATTAACCAAACACAGGGATTATGCTTATGTTTTCTTCACCGGCTTTTGCACAAGTTGCAGGTTCTGCAGCGCCAGGCGGTAGTATCATGGATATGTTGTTGCCACTCGCTTTTATGTTCTTGATCATGTATTTCCTTTTGATCCGTCCGCAGAATAAGCGCATGAAGCAACACCGCGAGATGGTTGCTAATGTAAAAAGAGGTGACACGGTTGTTACGTCTGGCGGTCTCGTCGGGAAAGTTAAGAAGGTCAAAGACGACGAAGAGATCGAAGTGGAAATCTCTAAAGATGTTGTTGTAAAAGTCGTGAAATCTACGCTTGCCGACGTTCGTACTAAAGGCGAACCAGAGAAAAGCGAATAATCGCGCTTGAAAAGATTAAATACCGATCTCCGTGATAGAGGTCGGTAGTTAAATATTTAGGGTTGCATATGCCCTCTCGAAGGATTTGATAATGTTAGAGTTCTCACGTTTCAAAATATTTATGATTTTGGCTGTTGTGGTGTTTGGGCTGGCAACAGCACTGCCCAATTTCTTGAGTGAAAATCAGCGCGCCAGTCTGCCTGATTTCATGCCGAAAGATTCGTTGGCTTTGGGGCTTGATCTTCAAGGGGGTGTTTATCTCTTGATGGAAGTTGATAAAACGGATGTGGTTGAAATGAGAATGCAGGCCATGTTTGGCAATGCAAAACGCCTAAGAAGTGATAGAAGCTCAATCGATGAAGAATTTGCATCAGCCATCGCTGCCGAGAGAAACAGTAGCCGTGTTGAGACAGATATTCGCAATAGCCGTTTTATCAAATCAGTGCGTAAGGTTCGCGAAACCCTTGTCATAGAAGTCCGCGATGTGAAAGACGAGACATTGCAAGAACAGTATATGTCTCAGGCAAAACGTATATTTCGGCCGCTCGTGCAATCTGGAAATATTGATGGCTTAGGCAATCAAATTGAAGAAGTTGATGTTGTTGAAGAGGGAAGGCGTTTGAGCTATAGCCTCACTGAAGTCGGTGTCAAGCTTCAACAACAAGATGCAGTCAGTCGCACAATTAACGTGATGCGGAAAAGAATTGATCCAACAGGCACGAAAGAAATTACACTCGCTCCTCAAGGCGACAACCGAATAGTCCTTCAGGTGCCAGGGGAAAATGATGTTGAGCGTCTCAAACGCGTAATCTTAAAAGCTGCAAAACTCACGTTCCATGCTGTGGCTGAAAATGTCTCACAAGTTGATATTCAGGCTGGCCGCATTCCAGCGGGTGTTATGGTTGTCCCGATGCGTGAAGGTGGAGCGATAGCCGTTTACACAGACACAATTGTCTCTGGAACTGATCTTGAGAGTGCGAAAGCAGACTTTGATGAATATGGCCGCCCAGCTGTTGGATTTAGTTTTAATGGAGCAGGCGCTCGCGCATTTGGCAGTCACACACAATCAAATATCGGAAAGTTATTCGCCATAAAACTTGACGATGAAATTATTTCTGCTCCGCGTATTCAGACTGCTATTCTTGGCGGGTCTGGTAGGATTACAGGTGTTGGAACCGTAGAAGAAAGTCAGGACCTAGCAACACTCTTAAACGCAGGCTCTCTGCCAGTGGATATCACCATTGCTATGGCAAACGTTGTCTCAGCCAGCCTTGGTGAAGACTCTGTTCAGGCTGGTAAATTTGCCGCTGTAGCAGGATTTGTCGGAGTGATTGTCTTTATGCTGATTTCTTACGGTCGTTTTGGCTTGGCCGCAAATGTTGGACTGATAATTAATCTGATATTAATTGCAGGGGCCTTAAGCCTTTTCCAAGCAACACTCACTCTTCCAGGGATTGCAGGAATTGTATTAACCATTGGTATGGCAGTCGATGCTAATGTTCTTATTTTTGAACGGATAAGAGAAGAGCAGAAAACTGGCAAAAAACCGTATACAGCGATGGAAAGTGGCTATGGTCAAGCACTCTCAACAATTATGGATGCAAACATAACAACATTTATTGCTGCAGCTATTCTTTATGTTCTTGGCACAGGGCCTGTTCAAGGGTTCGCGGTCACTTTATCAATTGGGATCCTAACCTCGATATTTACCGCTGTTGTCCTAACAAGATTAATCTTAGCAAGCTGGCTCAAACGGACCCAGCCAACTCAATTACCACTTTAAGGCAGGAGAAGAGAGAATGTTTTTCAAATATCTCATGAATACAGACATCAAATTTCTTGCAAAGCGTAAAATTGCAATGGTGGTGTCAATTTTGATGATTATCGCTTCAATAGGTTTGTTTGCAGGGAACGGCCTAAACTACGGCATTGACTTTAAGGGGGGGATCTCTATTGAGGTTGGAACTGAAGATCAGGTCCCTATGGCTCAGATCCGCTCTACTATCGGGGCAATGAATTTAGGGGATGTCTCAGTTCAAGGCTTTGGAAGCGAAGGCACAGAAGCCATCATACGTATTGAAAGCCAGCCAGGCGGTGATTCTGCACAAACAAGAACCATTGAAAATGTAAAATTGAAGCTTGCAGAAGCAATTCCGGGAATTTCTATTCGACAGGAAAATGTTATTGGGCCCAATGTCTCTGGAGAATTGAAACAGGATGGAGCTATCGCTGTCACAGTCGCTGTCTTTATGGTGTTACTATATATATGGCTTAGATTTGAATGGCAGTTTGGTCTGGGGGCTGTTGTAGCGCTTGTACACGATGTGATTTTGACCATTGGGTTCTTTTCGATCACGGGTTTAGAGTTCAACCTTTCTATTATTGCTGCGATCTTAACGATCGTTGGATATTCTTTGAACGATACTGTGGTTGTTTATGACCGGGTAAGAGAAAATATCAGACGTTATAGAAAGAAATCACTCGAAGAAATTTTGGACCTTTCTCTGAATCAAACGCTGATCCGGACCATTATGACCTCGGTTACAACGCTTCTTGCATTATTTGCACTCTTCTTCTTAGGAGGACCAGCAATTCAAGGGTTTACAGCAGCAATGATATGGGGTGTTGTGATTGGTACATACAGTTCTGTCTTTATAGCAAGTCCAGTGTTAATGATGTTCAATCTAGACATGAATGCAATGATTATGGATGATGAGGATGATCCGACAGTGGATAAATCTTCAAATAATCCATTCGAAAACGTATAGAATTGTCTTATGGTTGATCCAATTAAAGGAAGTGGTTTTGCCTTGAATGCCCAGCATAAGGACGATGTCCTTTTGGTAGAAGGATATGGAACCGGCTACTTTAAGATGCGAAGCAATCGTGCTGAAGGCCATATGATCATATTGGCATCGGGGTTTTTCCCGTTAGAAGCCTTAACGATGGCCGATATCACTGAAAATCATGTCGAGAAAATACTCTCTGCTGACATTAAACCTGATCTGGTTCTTATTGGGACAGGTGAGAAGATGATCCCTTTGCCTCGTTCTTTAAGAGCTCTCTTTGAAAAGAATGGCATCGGCGTAGAATTTATGGACACGGGCGCGGCTTGTCGCACCTATAACGTACTGACGTTAGAAAATCGACGGGTGGCCGCACTGTTAATGTCTCTCTAGACCTAGATTACTCAACTCATCTTATGAGGGCCACGCTTTGTCGTGGCCTTATTCATTTTATCGCATCGGTGCATCAATTGACCGCGAGTTACTTTATGGAAGTAAAAAATTTGTTATTTTTTCAACATCAGGAATACAATAATAACCTGAAGTAAAAAAAACCGAGAAATATTGGCCCGACTGTCGGTAGCGAGACCGAGAAATAAAAATAGTGAAGTGGGAAAGAAGATGAAGACAATTTTTAAATCTAAACTGAAGTCATCCATTGGTATTATTGGTGTCCTCGGCATGATGACTGCGGGCATTGGTGCTGCGACAGCAATGAATGCTTTTGACGACGAAAAAAACAGTGACAAAGAAGTGATTGTGGTTCGTGATGGATTAAAAGTTGTAGACATTAAGCCCCATGTAAAGATGCGCATTAAAGTTCTGAGTGATGACAAGGGTGAAATTTATATTGATGAAGACGGCAATGAACGATCAAATGCTTTCTTCATTCAACGTCAAATGAAAATGGATCCTAAAGAACGCGCTAAAGCTAAAGCGCAGATCAAAGAAAAATTGAGTGAGATTGAACAGCGCTTAGAGAAGCTGGAAAAGAAAGATAAAAAAAGCAGTTTCGAATATGAGGCACTGGAAATGGCTAGAGATGCACTCAAAGAATCGTTAAAGGATAAGCATTTCTTCTATGGGCATACCAACAGCTTCACAAGCAGTAATCATAGCGGTAAATTTAACAAAGTGATTAAAGAGAGTATTGAACATGCTCTCAAAGAAGTAAAAAATCGCAAAGCAGAAATCATCATTATGCAAGAGCATCTGGGTGATGAGCTTACTGAAGGCTTAGAAGAAATGGAAAAAGCCTTCCGTGAAATGGAAAAAGAGTTCGAAGAAAAGAATTTGAAGGGCACCATCGCTAAATCAGTACAGCGAAGCCTTCTTCAGGCAGAAAAACAAAAAATGCGCGCTCTTGAACGAGCAGAGAAACATATACAGCGTGAAATGCAACGCCTTGAAAGACGCTTGGAAGAGCTTGAAAGGCAAGAGCAAGAGCTTGCCTCTAAGAAACGTCTTCAAGAAAAAAAGAATTCTGATGCGAAGACTGAAAAGTCTAAGAAAAAAACTGGAACAACCAGCATTTAATCAGATCGTATCCCATTCTTATCAGGCTCTATCTAAACAAAGGTAGAGCCTTTTTTCTATTTAAGTTTCTAGTTTAAGCGGTCTCTAATCAATCGCAGGCATTACCGCCGGCGCTAAGATTTAAATGTGAGATTTGTCCTAAATAAAACCTCTGACTGGCATATCAAAAGAAATCTAGGGGAAGGGTCTTCAGTCAGTATAGGTGTACACACACATCCTCTGTCTCTGTTTCTGTCTCTGTCTCTGTCTTTCCCATTTCTGAATTTCTAGTTTCCTCATAAAATTAGCCCCCGCACAAAGAAGGCGAGGGCTAATGAAGTTCATAGAGTTGGTCAGAAATCTAGACTGATTAATGCGCTATTTCTTGGGGCGACAATTTAAATTTGCGTCGCCTGATATGCATATATCCCATCATAGCAAGGGCAGACAATATTAGTCCGACGGTGCCTGGTTCTGGAATTGGGGCGACAATTTGAATGATCGCTGTATCCGTACTTGTCAGAGAAATATCTCCTGGCAAGAAAACTGTTGTTCCATCATCTAGGGTAATGGTTACACCGTCCCCTGATTGACCCGTATAGACGACTTCAAGAGTTACCTCGAAACTGCCATCTGTTGGAAAGAGTGTTCCTTCACCAGTTAAGACCACGAGTGTATCGCCTGTGCCAATTTCTTCGCCGTCTAGAAGCCATACCAATTCGATTGTATCTGTGTCCGTTAGGCTACAAACTGAAACACCTTGAAAAGTTGAGCCGCAGCCATCAAGTGTAAAATCTTCACCGAGGAGAACTGGGGCATAAGGATCCCCTGCATCAGCATTGATTGTTGGATCTGGAGTTGGCTCTGGCTCTGGCTCTGGCTCCGGTGTTGGATCAGGGTCTGGCGTTGGATCAGGCTCTTCTGTAACAGGTTCTTCTTCCTGATCACCTTGGGACCCGATATCAGTTACGCCCTCGTCGGTCGAGCCAGTATCGGTTTCTGTATCCGTTTCTGTGTCTGCCCCATCTGTCGCATCTTCAGACGTATCGATGTCTTCTTCAGCTGCACCGAGATCAGCTGTATCCCCGCCGCCTTGTGCCGCATTATTCGATTCTTCAGTAGGAAGACCGCTGCCATTGTCTTCAAAAGATTCTGCTGGGTCGATGACAAGGACAGTTTGGTCAGATTCAGAGGGACCTGCCGCTGTTTCAATGCGATCCAGAATTTGCTGAATTGTATCTGTGAGCTGTTCGACAAATTCAGGTGCTTGTTCAGGATAAATAATTACAGAGGTAACATAGGTTCCCGCAGCACCCATTGCCCGGAAGTCAATGCGGAGAGTCCCATTTTGAACTTCGGCGCGTGTTACAATCATCTGACCTGAGCCACCCCCACGTCGGCCTTGCTCAGAAGAGTCAATCTCAAGATTGATGTTTTCGCGATCTTCAATGCGAGCTGGTCCGTCTGTCGCCAAGCTCATGACAGGGGCTAGGCGTTCTGTCGCTCTGGTGTCAATTAAATTTAGTTTTGCTCCATTTTGCTGGATCGAAACACCAAAAGGATATTGTATTTCTTCTTGCTGTGGCATACGCCCTGTCAGAATAACAACGCGGTAAAGACCGTCATCAAGCCCGGTCGCAACGAACATATCCATATTCTTAATGCCATCATTCAGAATAGTTGCGCCATTGTTGCGACGATCAAGGCTGCGCATTGCATTTCCTTGCACCATGTCACTATTGGGCGAGACCCGAATGAAATCATCATAGGCATTTTTGGTTTGTGGACCAAAGTCCCAACCAATCGCTCCATCTTTAAGTTTGAAGTTTTCATCAAGAATAACCGGTGCCATAAAGGCTGACCAATAACTGCGGGCGCCTGCCTCAATCACAAGGTTAATAGCGTCTGATATTGTCGCAGAGTCATATTGGCTTGCACGAGATTCAATCGCAGAAAGTAGGTCATCAATACGGCGTTTTGTGCGAGCTTCGTCGCCTAAAGATTTATTAATATACGCCTGAACAGCTTGGAAACCCCATTCATCTGCCGAGAGTGCGCCAAGGGCTGCTTCTTGCAAAGTAACTTCTGGATATGGCTTGATGCTATCCTCAGTCGGATTGCGAATGAGTTCGGCACTTTTAGTCCCGGTTAGATAAAAAGCTTTATTGCTAGTCTTGTCCGCTTCTTCAGCTTGAAAGGATGGACGAATGATGCGCAATCTGCGGATTCCAGGAATTTCTGGATCTGGTTCAACTTGCATAACATAGGTTGCTGGAGGCGGCACAATGTCTGAGGGGCGTGGCAACTTAGAAAGTTGCTCCAGATCTGGCATGCCAGATCTTTTGTACATCCCAAAGGATAGATAAGCGCCAGATATAGCTAACCCTATGATTAACAACAATGAAATTGGTTTTTTTGCGATTGACATCTTAAACACCATACAAACTAGTTCTAATTCTGCCTTACTATAGGCCATTTACGCTTAGATTCCTACAAGAATCATGCCACTGCTCCCATCAAAAGCAGATTGCTAAGATATCAACCTTGCTTAATGAAAATTATATGGTAGATATCAGCGCATTGTGAACCCACACTTGAAATGATAAATCTAGTATTGAAATGATAAATTATGCCTTCAAATAGTCCGTTCGATGATCTTAAAAACCTGCTGTCGCAACTGCCAGATCAGGATCATAGCAGTGTAAAAATACTGCAGGATGATATGCAGGCATTGCCCATTGGAGGTGCGGGCGGCCGCATCAGAGATTTGCTGCTTTGGCTGGCAGGATGGCAAGGGAAAGCAAAGCCCTCTCTTGCAGAAAGTCATATCTGCCTGTTAGCCTCAAGTTACGAGGGCGGTATGGAAGCTGAAGGCATAAAGTTCTATATCGACTTTGCGAGTAAAGGTCAGTCTTTTGTGAATCAACTTTGCAAGACTCATGGGACGGGGCTTCGCGTGCTTGAAATGGCAGTGGAAATTCCTCACAAAGCCGCTGCATCCCCTGAGCCTGTCTGGACAGAAGCTGAGGTTATGGCGGCTGTGGCGTTTGGGATGGAAGCTTCTGCATCAGGCGGAGATCTCTTGGGGTTGGGAGAGTTAGCCTTTGGATCTGAACCCTATGCTATTGCCATCATTTGCCGTCTCTTAGGGCTCGAGTCTGGGCAGTTTGCAAAAGAAGAAGGTTTGAGGACGGCTGCTGGAAAAGCACAGCAGCTGTTGAATGGGTCTTCTGAAGAGGGCCCGCTTGAGCTCTTACGCTTATGGGGTGGCAGAGAGATGGCCGCCTCTGTTGGCGCCATCCTGGCAGCGCGTAGCCGTCAATTGCCTGTCATCCTTGATGGGTGGGCACCGTCCGTGGCTGCTCTTCTGCTATGGAAAATGGATCCGTCTTCAATCGATCATTGTCAGCTCGGTGCGCCGCTCAATGATGCCCATGCTCATGCTATGGGGAAAATCGGTCTTCTCCCGATTGTAAATATGCCTCATGACTGTGCCATGGGTGTTGGGGCTGGTTTTGCTATAAATATGTTGAATGATGCGGTCTCAATCTTGTCTCTTCCACTCTCCCGTTAGTCAAAGATTTCCTTTCTTGCATCCTTGAAAATAACTGCTAGAATATCAAGGGGTTAATGGGGTCGGCATGCCCATCTTCTCTTTAGATGGCTAGGCAATGAAGGGATTATTGCGTGATTAGGGTATTTCGTCACTATATTTCGCCTGTGAAATTGGCTCTCATGGGGGCGGATTTTATATTTTTGGCGGCCATAGCTTTCCTTGTGGTTCGGTTTGACTTCCCGCTTATGCAAAATGCATCGACTTTTGTTCTCGCTGACCTTCTTATTGAGTTGTTTTTTTCTTCACTGGTTGTTGCTGGTATGTTGGCTGTTGGCTGTTACGCCTCCGATAGTGTTCGAAGCTTCCGAAATTTCGTAATTAGGTTTGTTCTTGTACTCCTTGTGGCAACTTTAATGGTCGCAGGGTTCTTATTCTTCATTGATTATACTTCAATGGTTAGAAAAGAATTAGTCTATGTGAGTTTATCAAGTCTTGTGCTGGTGCCATTTTTACATTGGATGGTCATGGGACTTATTGTCAATGCCAGTTTGAAATTAAAGATTGTCATTATCGGAGACGATGCACAAGCCCTTGAAATTCAATCGGCAGCAAAAGAAGCCAAAGAGATTGGCGTTGAGGTTGTTGGCATTGTCTGCTTGTCACAGACAACCTTTGATCAACGATCAGAGAATGAAGCTGTTCATCTTTATTCAGAAATTGATGACTTTTCTGGTTTTGTCAGAGGGCTGGGGGCAGAGACGATCATTCCACTTGCTTCAGCACGTCAGAAAGAAAATATCTTGGCAGACCTGATCGCATGCAAAATGGATGGGATGACCATTCAAGATCTTACAAGTTTTTATGAGCAGGCATTTGGTTATGTGGATATTGACAGTTTAAAAGATGAGTGGATCATATTTGCTGATGGGTTTAAAGGCAGCAGTTTCTTTGAGTATTGGCTGAAGCGCTTGTCAGATATAACCGTCTCTTCTCTCATGCTTTTACTGGCAAGTCCGCTAATGATTATTGCCGCAATACTCGTAAAAGTCACAAGCAAAGGGCCGCTTTTTTACGTACAAGAGCGTGTTGGATACGGCGGAAAAAGCTTTGATTTGTTTAAGTTTAGAACGATGACAGTCACGGCCGAACAAGACGGGCCTCAGTGGGCACAAGAGAATGATCCGCGCGTGACGGCAGTCGGTGGATTTTTTAGGCGGACACGCATTGATGAACTGCCGCAAATCCTAAATGTCCTCAGAGGGGATATGTCATTTGTTGGTCCAAGGCCAGAGCGCCCTTTCTTCGTTGATCAATTTAATAAGTCGATCCCTTTTTACCAAGAAAGGCATTTTGTGAAGCCTGGCATTACAGGATGGGCTCAGTTGCGCTATCCCTATGGGGCTTCAGAGGAAGATGCTAAGCGCAAATTAGAATATGACCTCTATTATATCAAAAATTATTCAATTTTTTTGGATGTGTTGATAATCCTGCAGACGGTCAGAGTTATTCTCTTTCCAAGTGGTGTGCGGTAAACTTATGTATGATAAAGATAAAAGGAAAGCATATGATTGGATTTAAGCAGATTGCCTTGACGGGAATGATGACCCTGTCTACATCATTGACTCCTGTCTCTGCTGAGATCGCTTATTCTAACAGTCAGCTTTCAGCTCTATCACTTATGAGCTTGTCTACTATAACGCTTCAACAGGCCGATACCATTGAGGCGTCAATGGCGTTTGCAAATGAAGGCAACTATGCGGATGCTATTGCCATGCTGCGTCGTTTAGAAGCGACCAATTCAGAAAATATTGAATATTATATTTCTTCAGCAGAAGTGTTTCTAAAGGCGACCCGCGGCGACGAAGTGATTATCGCCATTAATAAGGCGCGACTTAAAGGGGCGAACTATGATCGTACAGCTCTCTTGTTTGCAAAAGGATATTTGATCCAACGGCAATATTCTAAAGTCTTGGAGATTATCGAAGAGGCAAATTTGTTAGAAGCAGAACTCTATGAAGCAACGCTTGTGAAAGCTGACGCGTCATTGAATTTGCGCAACAGAGATCAGGCAGAATTGTTGTTCCGACAAGCTGTTCGAATGAAGCCTGATGAATATGAGGCCTATTTGGGCTTGTCGACGATGGCTCTACAAGTGCGTCAGATGGCAGATGCAGAAAGTTATGCTGTTCTTGCCCTTACGAAGGCGCCAGATGAAACGATGGTTCAGTATAATTTAGGGTTAGTGCGTCGTTTCCGTGGCAAATTCATTGATGCGAAAGGAAATTTTGACAAAGCGATCGAGCTTTTTCCAGCAAATACACTCGCGCGATTAGAGCGCGCCTCCATTCTCATCAATCAGAATAAAACTCTTGAGGCAGAGCGTGACTTGGATATCGTCTATAGTTTATCCACAGACAATCAGATGGCATATTACCTTTCTGCGGTTATTGCTTCAAGAGCTGGTGATCTTCAAAAGGCTGATGATCTTCTCAGTAAAGCGGATGATTTAGTGAAGCGATATGTACCTGCAAGCTATGTTCGCGGCCTTGTTTCGTTTGAACTGGGTAATTATCCAGTAGCGGAAACTTATTTGCGGCTGGTTTTGAATGCAAAACCAAACCGTCATCAAGTACGCAAGACGCTCATCACAGCCCTTGTTAGACAGCAAAAGTTTAAATTAGCACAGAGATATCTCGCGCCGTATCTTAAGACAACCACTGGCGGAAAAGACCCTGTAGCGCTTAATTTGGCAGGCGTCGTTCAGTCTGGTCTAGGTAATTTTTCAATTGGGACACGATATTTTGAACGCGCTGTGGAAGCTGGAGGGGACGCAGTCAATACTGGCGGGCAAGATCCTATCGGGGCAATTGAGAGCAAGCTAGCGCTGGCTCAATATGCAGCAGGGAGAGTCGATCAAGCGATAACGGCATTGCAAAAGAGTTCTGCAACCGGCAGTGCAAGAGATCTTGCCCTTCTAGCTGCTGTCTATGTTAAAGAAAAACGGTTTGACGAAGCAAAAGATACAGCCTCAAAATTGATTGTTGATTTTCCTACGCGGGCTATTGGGCACAATATATTAGGAACGGTCTATCTTGCCCAGAAAGCCTATGATGCAGCGATTACTTCTTTTGAAGAGGCTGTTAGACGTAATCAAGGCTACACAGCGGCCAAAAGAAATATCGCGATTGCGCTGAGTGCAAAGGAAGACTATGGCTCTGCAGAAACAATCTTACGCGAAATCGAAGCTGCTGATCCTAGCGATTACCGAGCAATGGCTTTGTTGGCACGGGCTTTAAAAGAGCAGGGGAGGTGGAAAGAGGCTGTTAAATTTTATCGAAGTGCACAGCGCGGCATTAAAAATTCAGGGGCAATGATGGCTGATTATGCATATTGTCTTTTGAAAGCTGGGAATAACGAAGAAGCTGCTCAAGTAGCTAGTCGAAATGCACGGAAATTTAATAATGATCCTGATGCGCTAATTGTCTTCTCTGATGTTCTACTAGAGACTGGAGGGTCCTATATGGCGACCCAGCTTTTAGCGCGGGTTGTTTCATTTCGTCCAGCAGATATCCAGTCTCAGTTACTCTATGGCAGAGCCCTGATGCGGGCGAAACTGTATGCAGGGGCCAGAAGCAGCTATGCACGTGTACAGTCCATGGCAAAAGCGCAGAATCTGACTGTTAAGAGTTTGCCTTGGTATCAAGCTGAGTTAGAAGTTAAAGCAGGGCGTGTGGATCGTGCTGAATTGTTACTACCCCTCTTAAAGGATGATAGTAGACCTGCCGAGGTCTCTGGTGCCATTAAGGGCGAGATTTATTTACGCTTGTTAAAATTTGGAGATGCAGAGTTAGAGCTAGAGCGGATCTATGCAGCTGAATCGTCTAGTCGTGAAGCTTTGGAGCAATTGGTAGAGGCAAAATTAGCCTTGAAGAAAGATATAGATGCCGCTCGCCTGTTAGAAGAATGGCTTGAGGATGCGCCTCTCGATTTAGCAATTAGAACTAAACTTGCCTCTCTTTACAAAAGGCAAGGACAGATAAAGCGTGCGATTAACACCTATCGTTCAATTTTCAATCTAGGTATCGTTGATGCTGATATTTCCGCTCGATTAGGGCGCTTATTGATTGAAACTAATGATATTGAAGCCACAGCAATGGTGGATTATGCCTATAAGATGAAGCCAACAGATCCTTATGTAATTACAACAGCCGGGCTCCTTGAACTAAAAACAAAGAGAAAGCCAGAGCTTGCGGTAGATTATTTCCAACAGGCCATTAGCCGTGCGCCAGGAATTGCAGAAAATCATTACTTTTTGGGGCTGGCTTATAAAAGGTTAAGTTTGCGGGCAAAAGCTCTTGAGGCCTTTAAAGCTGCGGTTAAGCTTTCCGAAGACTTTCCTGACTTTAACGACGCGAAAAGACAGATTGAGATCTTGGAATAGGTATGAAAATTCTCCTTTTTTCCACATTATTTCCAAACGCGGCTAATCCGTCACTCGGAGTTTTTGTTGAAAATCGAATGCAGCATTTGCGCAAAGACTGCGACGTAAAGGTTAAAGTCATTGCTCCTGTGCCCTGGTTTCCTTTTAGGTCTAAAGTTTTTGGCGTCTACGGCCAGTACGCAAGGGCTCCTAAATATGAAGTAAGAAAGGGTGTAGAAATTTGGCACCCTCGCTATATTACGGTCCCAAAAGTAGGAATGCGCATAACCCCAACGACCCTTTATCATGCAGGTCTTAGGGCTGCGAAGAAAATGATTGCAGAAGGCTTTGATTTTGACGTCATTGACGCGCATTACCTCTTTCCAGATGGCATAGCAGCAGCGAAAATCGCCAAGGAACTTGGAAAACCCTTTACGATGACTGCTCGTGGCAGTGATGTGACTGAGATCGGGTTGATGGATCCTTACAGAGATTGGATAAAGGATGCCTGCGCTGCAGCTGGAAGAGTGATGACCGTCAGTGAAAGTCTACGTCAGGACTTAGTTGACATGACCGGTGAAAATCAAAAGATCTCAACGCTCAGAAACGGTGTCGACCTAACGGTTTTTTATCCCTTAGATTACAAAACTTCCCGGAAAGCCATCCTTAAGGAAATTGGTGTTGACCCCTCATTTAATGGCAAGCTCATCGTGTCTGTCGGGTGGCTCATCCCTAGAAAGAGGCATGACCTTTGTATTGAGCTGATGGCCCGTGTGGATAAAGCACATCTACTAATTATTGGTGTTGGCCCTGAAGAAACGGCCCTAAAGCTTCTGGTTGAAAGCCTAGGACTGGAGGGCCGAGTTCATTTTATCGGACGTGTTGATCATGAGAGATTAAAAGTCTATCACTCTGGAGTAGATTTACTCATGCTGATGTCTGAAAGGGAAGGCTGGCCAAATGTTCTACTTGAGGCTATGGCCTGCGGGACACCTGTGCTAGCTCGGGCAGTGGGTGGTGTCGAAGAGTTCGTGAATGTACCAGAAGCAGGCCTTTCTGTTCAAACCAAGACCATGGAAGATATTGCACAGCGCTATAGCCAACTGATGGCGGCCTACCCAAAAAGAGAAGATGTGCGGCGCTATGCTGAGTCCTATTCTTGGGAGGAGACATCGAAAGCGCAGTGGCGTATATTTTCTGAGCTTACGCCCAATCGAGATGATGAAAAGGATGACCGGAAATGTTAGAAACTTTATTCTTTCTTATCTGTAGCCTATTGATTTTATACACAGTTTTTTATGCTCTTATGAAAGATGAAGGGCAGGGGGAATGGTGGGAAAATTATAAAGAGCCACTTTCTGATGAGGATGAGATAGATCCTTGAGGCCTTGTCTTTTCAATTAGCAAAATGAAATTTATTCCTCATAATTTGTGTCATTTTGCAAAAAAATGGAAAGCTCAAGAAAAAGAATGGTCTGACAACAAGAAAAAAAATGCTCTTTCCTTTGATTTATGTAGAAAAATCAGTAGATTTCAAATAGGTATAGATATTGCAAACACTACTTTAGTGATGAACTATTTTAACATATCAAGGGCTTGTGCCTAAAAGAAGCAGGATATTGGCATTTGTAGGAGTGAACTGAATGCAACAAATGATGAAAATTATTGGTATGTCTCTCATAGTATTAGCCCTCTCCGGGTGTAGCTATTTTAAGAGAGCCCCTCTGCTTCCTTCGGCACCTTTTGTCAAAGTTGATGAAGGCCCTGGGCCAGAATATCGTGTTGGTCCTTTAGACAGGTTAGATATTTATGTCTGGCAGCAGCCCGAGTTAAGTAAGGAAATTATCGTTAGGCCGGATGGTAGGTTTAGTATGCCGCTTGTGCCTGATATCCCTGCTGCCGGCAAAACGTCCACAGAAATTGCTGTCTATATCGAGGAAAAACTATCTGAAATTCTTCAGACACCAATTGTAAGCGTCATGGTCGCAGATTTCACGGGCCCCTTTGCTCAGCAGGTTCGTGTTGTAGGAGAGGCATCTGAGCCTAAGGCTATTGCATACCGTGCGAATATGACCCTTTTGGATCTCATGATTGAAGTGGGAGGATTGACAGAGTTTGCTGCCGGTGATCGCGCCACATTGGTGCGCTATGAAAACGGTGAAATGAAGGAATATCGCATTAAGATCAGCTCTCTTTTGAAGGACGGCGATGTTGATGCAAATGTTGTGATTTTGCCTGGGGATGTGTTGATTATCCCTGAAAGTATCTTCTAGAGGCGCAAGCTTTTGAAGCGGATCATATGATCCAAGGTTTGAATGGTCATAATTTCGCCAGAGAATGGTGTCAGAGTTTGGTGCCCTTTAGAATAGAGTGGCTATAAAGCGGCCTTAGAAACGGGCAAAGACAAAAGAGATCATGTCTGCTACACTGGGCATGATCTCAAAGTAAAGATGATGAGTAACGAAAAGTTACATGAAGACAGGAGCTTATCATGGCGGGACAATTAGGACTGCATGAACTTTTTCAGCAGATACGGTCAATTGCCTATGGTATTTGGCGGAAGCGCTGGTACATGCTGATCACTACTTGGGTCGTGTGTGTTCTGGGGTGGGGCCTAACAATGACCATGCCTTATAATTATACAGGAAAAGGTACGCTCTTTGTTCATCAGAATTTGTTGAAAGATTTTTTTAAAGTTTTTAACAAAAATAACACCAGTAAAAATATTGATATGATCCGTAGCCTCATGTTGGATGAGAAAAACCTTCAATTTATTATACGTGGTAGTGTTCTCTCAGAGCATTTAGTGACAGATGATCAATTGCGAGAAGCTGTGAATGATATGAAGAGTGATATCTCTATTCTTCAGCGACCAAATAATATGTTTCTTATAGAGTATGAAACTGATGATGAGCGCCTTTCAGAAACGCAGCGTCGAGAGTTAACAACATTTGTGGTCAATCAGCTGATGAATAATCTCTCTGAACGCGCGCAATCTGCATCAGAGTCAGATACAGTTGAAGATACCATTGACTTCCTTGATAGGGAGATTAATCAGCTTAAGAAAAAGGTAGCTTTAGCTGAGAATGAGCAAAGTAAGTTTCAGGCTGTGAATGCCTCTATTTTAGCAGGACAAAATCTTGACAAATTAGAAAAGGCTCGAAATGACTTTAAACGTGCAGAGCGTGAAGTGCGTGAGTTGAATAGTAAGATTAAGAATATTCAAGACCAATTGAAAATCACCCCGAAATTTCTCTATGTGTATAAAGATCAAGTTTCAGGTGATGGGAAGACTCAAATTCAGCGGATTGAAGAACGGCTAGAAGAGCTTCAGAAGAAGATGGATGAGGCCAGAACAAAAGGGCTAAAGGATAAGCACCCTTCTATCATCTTTTTCACGCGACAAATTGATTTAGTGAAGGCTGAATTGAAAACTGAAAACGAACAACGAAACAGCCGGATCGCGGAAGTAAAGAAAACAAACGAAGAAAATGAATATGTAAGAGTGGACCCAAATGGGACCTATGGGGACCTCGGGCTTAAGATTACAGATTTTAGAGAGCTGCTCGTTACGGCTGAAGAAAATTATAATGAATCTAAAACCGATATTGAGCGTTATGATGAATATGTCAAAGTAGAACCGAGCGTCCAAGCTTCCTTTAATGAGAAGCGCCAAGTGGCGCGAAATTACAGAGACCAGCTTGAAGAAATGCTTGAAAAGCGCAGGGATGCAGAAACGATAGAGAAAGTGTCTGGTGCATCAATAAATACCCGCGTAGTAACACCTGGTTTTACACCGAGCTCGCCGTCAGGGCCTCCGCGCCTTATTTTTATGACGTTAACGCTCGTTGGGGGTATTATGGTAGGAATTGGCGTGGCGCTTATTCTGTCACAGATTAGACCTGTTGTTTTGTCTGTTGAACAATTAAGGGATCACTTTGATTTGCCGGTCATCGGTAATGTTACAGTGATGCTTGATGAAAAGGCCATGTCAAAAAGACGAAAAGAAATGTTGTTGTTTGCGGGATTAGGATCAGCGCTCTTTGCGATGTATGTTCTGCTCTTGGCAATGGATTCATTACTGGGATAATAGATGGCTAACCGGTCTATGGTATGGAGCAAATAAATGGACCTCATTGAACGGGCTGCTAAAGAGGCTAAAGAAAAGGCCTTAGCAAAAGCAAAAGAAAAAGCCCAGTTGGAAGCGGAAAGGCTTGCAAAAGGGGGGGGAGAAACCGATCAGGACAAAGGTCTCGATCGGTTTAAGGCTATTGGCAAAAAAAAGGCCAAGAAGTCATCATCCTCTGATACTTCTGAAGATGTCGTTGAGACGGTGAAACGGTCTCTTAACGATCCGGTTGAATCTGCTCTGACGAAGGGGATCCGGGGACTAGGTAAGAAATCAAAATCAAACAAAGAAACGTCTGTCGATAGCGTTGGTGTGAAGTCAAAAGTTTCGGGTCTTTCTAAAAAGAAACCGAAAACTAAGAAGGACGATCCAGATGATGTAATTGAGCGGCTATCTGCCCATAAGACCAAAGCACGATCTAGAAAGCCGGATCCGACAGACTTGTCAGCCTCAATGCTCAAGCCGAATGTTGCGCAGACTAAGGCGCCTGCTGTCAAGCCAAAAGCCAGGCCATCTGCAGGTAAGGTCTCGGAAATTGACCTAACGCTCCTCCGTGAACGCGGCTTCATTACACCAGATATGCCCACTAATTTAATGAGTGAAGAATTCCGTATTATCAAACGAACTCTTTTGTTGAATGCTTTTGGTACAGAAGATCAAAAGATAGAAAACGGCAATGTTCTCATGGTGACCAGTTCTAACCCGAACGAAGGGAAGACATTCTGTTCCATTAATCTGGCATTGTCGATTGCGACGGAACAAGACACGACAGTCCTGTTGATAGATGCAGACTTTAATAAACCAGAAATTCTTAATCGTTTGGGCATGCGCGGCGGTAAAGGTTTTATGGATGTTGTAGCTGATGAAAGCCTTAATGTTGGCGATTGTTTGCTACGTACCAATGTGGACAATCTGGTGATTATGCCTGCGGGGCGACAGCATAACAGAACCACAGAGCTTCTGGCGTCTGAGCGCATGAAAAATATTGTTGAAGAGCTATCGACGCGCTATCCGGATCGATTGATTATTTTCGATGCACCGCCGTCCTTGGCAAGTTCTGTACCGTCTGTGATGAGCATGTATGTGGGGCAAACTGTTTATGTAATTGCTGCTGAAGAAACCAGCGAAATCATGATCAAGGAAGGCTTGACATTGATTAATAAATGTAAAGATATCAATCTCTTGCTTAATAAAACCAGAATGGGAAGCAGCAATAAGAAGTTTGCTACTTACTATGGATATGGACGACGATAGTTAGTGAGCTTTATGGCAGCTATGTCACAATCAGATAAGGGGATCTTAGTCAAAGTCAGCGGATTTTTGCTGGCTTTTGTTATTCTTTTGTCACGTCCAATCGCAGCTCAATCTATCATAGAGATCGATGTCAGAGGGGAGTGGAAGGCAACATATTCTGACAATTTAAATCTTGCAATTGATGGGGAAACGAAAGAGGGCGGGATTGTCTTGAATGCTTCTCCAGGGTTTGACGTCAGACTAAAATTTGCAAAAACAGAGTTCGCTATAGACTATTGGATGGATTATTTTTATTTCCTAGATGATAAATCAACGGATATCCGGCATAATCTTTTTGGTACTTTTGATACCTATCTTTTTGACCGAAAGTTAAATATTTCTGCAAGAGCAGGCATTCAACAAGAATTTATTGATCGTCAGGGTGGATATTCAAATTCGGATGCGAACCGGTCAAATAACAGAAGAACGATTCAAAATTATAATACTTCTGCTCAATGGCGATCGCGGGTTTTTGATCTTGCTAACTTAGAAATGGGCTATCGTTTTGGTCAGGTCTATAGTCCTGCAGACGATTTGGATGATGAGACACTGACTGTTAATTTTTCTGACACAATCTCTCATAATTTGACAGGGACACTTTCTTCGGGAAAGCGGTTTCATAATTTTGAATGGAAAGTATCTGGCAATTATCAGCGTGTAGAAAAAAGCCTGATCGAGGAAGATTTTTCGGAATGGCGGTATGCGGCTGAAGGTGAGTTTAAGCCAAACCGGTTCATTTCTTTTGATTTCGGATATGGTATAAGAGGGAATAATGCACAAACTGATAAGCTTGATCTTGATAATCGGTTTTGGAGCTATGGTGTCTCTCTAAAACCTGGACCAAAATTGAATTTATCCTTTAACAGAGAGGATCTTGGCTCACGTAACTATGATACACTCTCTGTTTATTATCAGATTACATCGCGCGTGAACTTTAGATTGACCCATAGCGTTGATTTTACGTCCAATGCTTTAGGCCTTGCGGATCGATTGCAACAAACTAATTTTGAACAAGAATTTGGTATTGATGATGGTACTGGGCTACCTGTTGATGATTCAGATATTTCCTTTTCGCTCTCAGATATCGATTATGAGCAATATATCTGGAATGGAACATTGACTTGGAACAAAAAACGTGATTCTTTCTACTTTACAGGTAATAGAGAAAGACGAGTGTTTGATGCAGACATTCCGAACTCTTGGTCTTGGGGGGGCAGTGCTGGTTGGGAGAGGCAGATAAATAGGTTGACCACGATTTCAGCAACTGTAAGCTATAGGAAGAATTTCATAGACGGTGGTAACCGTATTGATGAGTATAAAACAGGGGCGGTAGATTGGCAGAAGACATTGTCTAAGTATTTTAAGGCAGCTTTATCATATGCTTATACGAGGCGGTCCTCTACAGATCCTACAGGGAATTTGTCAGAGAATGCGATTACCTTCTACCTCCGCGGAACATTTTAGACAGTAAGGCAGAGACTTTATCTAATGTATGAAGACTTTTATAATTTAAGCGGCCGTCCTTTTCAGCTAACCCCTGATCCTAGATTTTATTATTCTTCTAGGTCACATAAGAAAGCCATGGCTTATTTGACCTATGGGCTCTCTCAAGGGGAAGGTTTTATAATTGTTACAGGTGATATTGGTACAGGAAAAACCACCCTTGTTCGTCACCTTTTCGACACTCTTGATCGGAATGAATTTGTAGCGGCTTTGATTGTGTCAACTCAGTTGAGCGCTGACGATCTTCTCCGTACGGTGGCTGCAGCTTATGGGCTTGATACACAGGCCGAGGAAAAAGGCGAGCTGATTACTAGGTTGGAGCGTTTCTTACGGGAGCAGAATAGCCTTGGGAAACGTGTCTTACTCGTGGTTGATGAGGCGCAAAATTTATCCAGTGCGGCTTTAGAAGAAATGCGGATGATTTCTAACTTTCAGTCTGGGGAAGATGCTCTGTTACAAAGCTTCTTAGTAGGGCAGCCAGAGTTTAGAACGCGTATCTTTAATGCGCCAGAGTTAGAACAGCTGCGCCAGCGCGTGATTGCAACTCATCATATTGATCCCATGGAGCCGGAAGAGGTTGCGGATTATATTGAACACAGATTAAGTCTCGTTGGTTGGGATGGTGATCCAGAATTCGATATCGAGGCTGTTGCAGAAATTTATGATTATACGCAAGGTGTTCCGCGTATTTTGAATACACTGATGTCTCGAATATTACTTTATGGTTCGCTTGAGGAAGTTCATGAAATAACAGGTGATGTTGTTCGGAAAGTCATTTCAGAAATGGCAGAAAACCAAGGAGCAAAGGGGCGAGTTCAGTCTCAGCAATCGGGACCAACGTTGACAGCTAAAGACGACATGGCACCCCTTTCTCAAATGGAACAAGAGAGAGACACTGCCAAGGAAGAGGCTGATCATTTACGAAGCAAGGTCAATAACCTTGAGGAATATATTAAGTCTCAAGAAGATTCGCTTAAGAAATTGACTGAAATGGTCTCTAAGCTATCTGATAAGGACTAATTCTTGAATGTCTAGATCAGAGACTGGTTTGAAATGAGTGCACTGACAGAGATAATCAAGCCCCAAAAAGGCCTTCATGCAATGAGTGTCGATGTGGAAGAATATTTCCAGGTCGGGGCCTTTGAAAAACATTTGAGTAAAGACGACTGGGCACAGTGCGCTCATCGCCTGGATTTTCAAATGTCACACTTATTAGAGCTTTTTGATAAGCATTCCATTAGAGCTACATTTTTTACCCTTGGTTGGGTTGCTGAGAAAAATCCTTCCCTGATTAGAAAAATGACTGATGCCGGCCATGAATTAGCTTGTCATGGTTATGATCATGGACGTGTCTTTAATTTTTCTCAGAAGGAGTTTAGGGAAGACCTTATAAAGGCCAAAGCCTGTTTAGAAGAGGCAGCAGGCGTTGCCGTAAAAGGCTATCGTGCTCCCAGCTTTTCAATAAGGGATGACTGTTTTTGGGCTTATGATGTTTTGGAAGAGCAGGGTTTTACATATTCTTCAAGTCTGTATCCTATCGCTCATGATCATTACGGTAGCCCTGCTGCTGAACGGGTCGCTTTCTTGCCTAAAGAGGGGCTCTCTATTGTAGAAATTCCTCCGACAACGCTGTCAAAGTTTGGTAAAAATTTACCTGTAGCGGGGGGCGGATTTTTTAGGCTTTTTCCTTATAGCTTGATGAGAAGTGGGATGCGGTCTGCTCATAAGCAGTTGAATTTTCCAGGGAATTTTTACTTCCATCCATGGGAGATTGACCCGGATCAGCCTAGAGTTGTTGCGTTGCCAGCGAAAAGTAAATTTAGACATTATGTGAACCTGTCGAGAATGTTCGGAAAATTGGACGCGTTATGCGCTGATTTTGAATGGTCAACCTTTCAAGATGTGTATTTTGGGGGTGAGGAGGAATGACCCTTGAGGTTCGGAAGTTAACAGGGTGCGAAGAAACCCGTCAAGCCTGGGATGATTTTGTCAGAAGTCACCCTGAGGGTAGCTTTTTTCATCTTTCATATTGGTATGACATCTGTACACAGGGTGCTGGACTTTCCTGCGTTTTCTTGATCGCTTATGACGAGACTAAAATTGTTGGCGTCTTACCTTTGACTTTGCACAAATCTCTTGTCTTCGGCAAAGCTGTCAAATCCATTGCTTTCGGTGTTGAGGGCGGCCCTCTCACTATAAATGAGGAAGCGAGGAAGGCCCTAGATCATGCAGCTCAAAATGAATGCAAGAGCCACGGAAGTCCTTATCTTGAATATCGAAGTGTGAAGGCCTCTCACAGAGAACAGATAAATTGGCATGTAAAAGATGGTATGTATGCAAGGTTTCGCCGCCCAATCTTGGAAGGTGAAGATGCAAATATTCTAGCGCTGCCCAATAAACAACGCCCAACTGTGCGCAAGGGGATGAAGGCTGAATTAGTCTGTACTTTCGGTGATGATCTTGAAGAATTTCATGCGCACTATAGTGCAAGTGTTCACCGACTTGGTACGCCGGTTTTTTCAAAGTCATATTTTACAGCGCTTTTAAAATTTGTCCCAAGCGAAGAAAGAGAGATATTGGTAGTTCGGACCCCAGAGGGAAAGTCTATCGGTGCGTTGCTGACATTTTTCTATGAAGGCATAGGATTGCCTTATTATATGGGAAGTTTGCCCGAGGCAAGACAATGGGCAGTGAATGATTTCATGCTTTTTAAACAATTAGTCAGAGCGGGTGAAAAAGGATGTCATACCTATGACCTTGGACGGAGCAAGGTTGGAACAGGCTCTTATGATTTCAAAAAGAAATTAGGCTATACCCCCGAACAATATGAGTATGAATATTTGATGTTGGACGGAAGTGAAATGCCTGATATGTCGCCGAAAAACCCTAAATATCAATTGATGATCAAGACTTGGCAGAAAATGCCACTCTTTCTAGCAAATATTATTGGCCCTCTTGTCTCAAAGGATCTTTCATAGGTGTCATATGGCGAATATTCTCTTTTTAGCGCATCGTATTCCATACCCTCCGAATAAAGGGGATAAGATCAGATCATGGAATTTTTTAAAACATCTCTTAAACAACCACTCAGTGCATTTGGGATGTTTTATAGATGACCCTGAAGACCGACAGCATATAAGTTATTTAAAGTCTCTTTGTGAATCTGTTCATGCAATAGAGCGTACTGGACTGATGAATAAAATATATGGTCTTTCGGGGCTTTTTAGAGGGCAATCAATCACGCGAGCTTCCTATACAAGTCGTTCTATGCAGCGTTATACGGACGCGCTCATTCAATCGAAACAGGTCGACGGTGTATTTGTTTTTTCTTGTGGTATGGCACAGTTTAGTGAAAAACATGCTGGAAATATTCCTATTTTGATGGATATGGTTGATGTTGATTCAGCCAAATGGGAAGCTTATAGCGCAGACAGTTCCTTCCCCATGAGCTGGATCTATAACCGAGAAGCGATAACTCTTGGAAAAGAAGAAGATTTTGCCGCTCGTTCTTCACATGAAACAATCTTAGTCAGTGCAGAGGAAGCTGCGCTGTTTAAAGAGCGTATGTCACCTCAATCCGCCGATCTAGCACAGAAAGTCTCTGGTTTGAATAATGGGGTTGATTGCCACTATTTTAGTGCTGAGCAAGCAGACGTATCTGCAGCGGAAGCCTCAGACCTTGTTTTTACCGGCGCTATGGATTACCGCCCAAACATTGAAGCTGTTTGTTGGTTTTGTGAAAATGTATTTCCTATGTTAAAAAATAAATACCCAACCATAACCTTTGCAATTGTGGGGGGGAAGCCCTCTCAGGATGTGCAGAGGCTTGCGGAGATCGAGGGCGTGATTGTCACTGACCGTGTGCCAGAAACGCGCGACTGGATAAAAGCGTCAAAAATCATGGTTGCACCGCTTAGAACGGCAAGAGGGGTGCAGAATAAAGTGCTTGAAGGTATGGCAATGGCCAAACCTGTTGTCTCAACAACTGAGGCTTATACCGGCATTGAAGCCCCTCAAGAGACGACAATATTTGTTCGGGATGATCCTATTCTTATGGCGAAACAAATCTTAAGCTTGCTTGAAGATGTGCCTCACGCAAATAGCATAGGGGCTCAAGCTAGGGAATGGGTCATGGCCAATTTTAGTTGGGAAAGCCAATTTCAAACATTAGATAGTCTTTTGACTTCTATGATTGAGACGGACAGCGAGGACTAAGGCATGAGATTAGGGCTATGGCCAACACATTTAGCGATTGCCATCCTATTAATGGCTGCCATGGTTTGGGCCTTTTTTCCCGCCTTTATTCATTTATGGGATGTTTTATGGCATCACGGTACATATGATTACGCTCTATTTGCACCATTGCTCACTCTTTATTTGCTCTATCAAAGATACACAATATTAAAAGACCGAGGGCGCCCCGTACCTCCAAAAATTGACGGGCTGGGTCTGTTACTTGCCGTCATCGCTATTCTTATTTATACATCAGGGCAGCTAATGTCTATTGCCTCGTTAAGTCATATCTCGATCGTTTTAGGGGGGTGGTCAATTGCCTTGACAGTCATAGGGCGTCGTCAATTTCAATTTTATTTCTATGCCCTTGCCTGTTTTGCTTTCATCGTTCCTTTCGGTTTTGTCATTGTTCCTTACTTGCAGTCAATCAGCGCTAAAGGGGCTGTCACGCTCTTGTCTCTGGTTGCAGAGGATTTGAGAAGTGATGGTATCTTTATTCACATGTCGGGCGGTTCCTATCTCATAGCGAAGGCTTGTGCAGGGTTGAACTTCTTAACCACGTCTATGATGATTGGGTATTTTTTATCAGCCATGTTATTTGAGCGCTTTAGGGATAAATTGTTGGTCATCGGGCTCTCGATTGTTATCCCAATATTTGCTAATATTTTGCGCGTTGTGACGATCATTTTGATCGCTGAATATTATAGTTATGAATTTGCTATGTCTACAGATCATATGATTTACGGTTGGATATTTTTATCCGTTATCATGCTTGTTTTGATCTCTTATGCTTTTAAGAAAGCGCCTAAAAAACCTTTTATACGCTTGCCTCTGCGGTATCCTGCTGCAAGCTCGTGGATGCCTGTTTTAGGTTTGGGTCTCTTGCTCATGTTACCAGCCCTTTTGAATTACAAGCTGGCCTCAGCCCGTGTAAATAACTGTGAACGTCCTACTCTGCATCTTAATGTTACCGCTGACTGGCGTCCCCTGCCAACAAGTGTGAATTTATGGACGCCTAATTTCGTGGGGGCTGATTTGAGCGAAAAATATCTCTTCCGCCAGGCTGATCGTTTTGTTGATGTCAGGTATTATTACTATCAATATCAGAGAGATGGACATGAACTTGTCGCGCTAAGAAATTCAATTGGGTCGTCTAAATATAGAAAACAAAATGGCCATGATAAAGTTTTTGAAGCTATTGGTTTGACAGTTCATGAAGGGATTGTGTCCTTAGGCAATCAGGAACGACGGTCAAACAAACTTGTTTGGACCATCTACTATAAGAAGAATGAGCCCATAGTTGATAGAATTGCATTATGGAAAGAATTAACAATAGAGCGGATCTCTGGAACAAACAGCTCGGCATCAGTCTTGTTGCTTTCAGTAAGTATGGATAAAATCACGTCAGAAAAAACCATAGAGGCGGCGCGTAAAATATTACGTGACTTTCTGCCTTTAGTTACTTATTCCGTTAAGGGTGATGAGCAATGTATGCTCTAGAAATTACTCAGTGTGAGGTTTTATCATGTGCGGCATAGCTGGCTTATTTTCAGTATCTGGAAAACAGGAATTCCTTCCTGTTAATTTAAATTCCATGATGGACCCTATGCAACACCGTGGTCCGGATGGTACCGGCCAGTTTATTGATAGAGGCATCGCTCTTGGTCATTTAAGACTGTCGATTGTGGATCTTGAAGGGGGCGTTCAGCCAATGCATGCTTCTCGGGGGGCTGCAATTCTGACTTTTAATGGTGAAATCTACAATGCTGCTGAACTCAGAGAAACACTTGAAGCTGAGGGCTATACTTTTCAGACCAGTCACTCTGATACCGAAGTGTTACTGAACGCTTATTTATATTGGGGGGATGACTGTGTCACTCATTTCAGGGGGATGTTCTCATTTGCAATTTGGGATGCAATGCGTCAACAGCTGTTCATTGCGCGGGACCGTTTAGGCATAAAGCCTCTCTATTACACCCAAGTTGGGGACGTTTTTGCATTTGCTTCGGAGTTAAAAGGATTATTGGCAATTCCTGACCTATGCCGTGAAATAAACCCTGAAGCGATCGAAGACTTTTTAACACTAGGCTATATCCCTGATCCTAAGACAATTTTCTTGAATTCATACAAATTACCCCCCGGACATTCTCTCACCTATAGCCGTCGCGCCAAAGGGCCCGTCATCAGAAAATACTGGGATTTGAATTTTATGGTGGAACAAGATCCTGGCGACCTTCAGAAAGAATTGGTGGACCGTTTAAGAGAAGCTGTTGATATTCGTATGATTTCAGACGTTCCGCTGGGGGCTTTCTTGTCTGGCGGCGTTGATTCTTCTCTTGTGGTCTCATTGATGGCCACAAGCAGTGATCAAGCTATTAACACTTGTTCAATCGGTATTGATGATGTCGAAATGGACGAAAGTGGCTATGCCGATAAAGTTGCTAAAATATTCAATACCAAGCACAGCATGCGGTTGGCTGATCCTGCACGGTGGCTGGATTTAAAGCTCCTTGCCCGTGTTTATGATGAGCCATTTGCCGATAATTCAGCCATTCCAATGCTGAAAGTTTCAGCAGCGGCCAGAGAGAATGTCACAGTTTCCTTATCTGGAGATGGTGGAGATGAAGTCTTTTTTGGGTATCGACGTCAGTATCTTCACATGCAAGAGCACAAATTAAGAAAGTTAATTCCTGAGAATATTCGCCGTAATTTATTCGGCTTTTTAGGGCGTTACTATCCAAAATTTGACTATCTACCAAGATTTTTGAGAGCAAAGTCCACTTTTGAGGCTTTGGCAATGACAGATGCAGAGGCCTATTGTCATACAGTTTCTAAAACGCCGTCGCGGGTAATGAATATTTTGCGAAGCGATAAATTGGAGCGGGACCTGGGGGGATATAGGACGAGAGACCTGTTTAAAGGGCTTTATGCCGAAGCGCCCGCTGATACTGAAATGGCTCGGATTAAATATATTGATTTTAAAACCTATTTAGCGGGAGGTGTTTTAACTAAAGTTGATCGAGCGAGTATGCACCACAGCCTTGAGGTGCGGGTGCCTATCTTAGATCACAAATTTGTTGAATGGGCAGCAACAGTCCCGGAAACAGAACAACTGCAAGGGACGAATGGCAAAGCTTGCCTGAAAAAAGCCCTAGAAGAATTTGTTGATAAAGATATTATTTACCGCGAGAAAAAAGGGTTTAATGTGCCCGTTGGCGACTGGATGAATAATGAGCTTTTAACGAAGTTGCAAAGCCTATCCAAGTCACCAGCTCTAAAAGAAACCGGCTATTTAAATACTGACTCCATTGATAAGATGGTGAAAGAGCACACAAGCGGTATGCAAAATCATGAAGGGACACTGTGGGCCCTCATTATGTTGGATGAAAGTCTATCGTATCTGCTAGGGAAAGACGCAGCATAAGTTTTTTGTCATTCAACGGGGTTTTCATAACTTAAAGTGTTATGCTTCCGTATCAAGAGCATAGCCTGCAGAGCGGATCGTACGGATATAGTCTGGCAAATCATCTTGATTTAATGACTTTCTTAACCGCCTTATATGTACATCTACTGTTCGTTCTTCTACGTAAACATCATGTCCCCAGACTTTATCTAACAATTGATCCCGAGAAAAAACCCGCCGCGGATTATTCATAAGATGACTGAGAAGTCGGTATTCTGTCGGTCCCAGATGTATAGGGTGATTCCCGCGGGTGACACGGTGTGATAAAGTATCGACCACAATGTCCTCAAAAGAAATTTTCTGAGCGGTCAGAGCTGGGCGCACACGACGTAGAACAGCTTGGACACGTGCAACAAGTTCTCGAGGCGAGAAGGGTTTTGTGAGATAGTCGTCTGCGCCAATTTCTAATCCCCTAATTCGATCAGCCTCCTCCGAACGTGCAGTGATCATAATAATGGGGACATTGGCAGTTTTCTGTGCTCGTCTTAACCTGCGACATATCTCTATGCCTGATAGGTTTGGTAACATCCAATCTAATAAAATAGCGTCTGGATTTAATTCACCTGCACAGAACAGAGCTTCTTCACCGTCATCGCAGGTTTCTACTGTATACCCTGACTTTTCTAGGTTATATCGCATCAACTCAGAAATATTATCATCATCTTCTACAATTAAAATATTCGGCTTCATCTTTGTAGTTCCTTTATCCTTCTGCCTCTGTCGTGACGATATAGTTGAATTGTTACAGATATAAGAAGCAAGAGGGCATTAGAAAGCTTTTGAAATGAAACCTTCTTACTGTTCTTGTGTTTTTTTATAGGCTTACTCATGGATTGAGGCTATACTCACTGAGGGTCGATAAGAAGTATAGTGTAGGAGCTGGGTAATATGGAATTTCCCACATCGAAGACAGATCCATCCCCCCATACAGCAGTGGATGATCAACAGGCAGGTATGACTGAAGACCAGGCGTCAAGACGACGGTTGCTTGCGCTGGGTGCTGCGGGATTGCCGATGATGCTGACAATGAAAGCAGGGGCTTCATCAAATATAATTTCTCAGTTGGATTGTCTTTTCTCAATCCCTGCCAATTTTACGATGTTGGTGCGCAATAACGGCAAAGTTTGGATGGGGGATAGTATTACCGTTAATTGGCAGGGCCAAATGATTACTAACAGCATCATTCGAGACATAAAGGATCAATCTGATATCATTCTAGGAAGAAATTCTGCCCCTTCAAATTTTAGACCGACCATAGCTGACTGCCCTTCTGTGCCCAATACGTCTAAAGGGAAGGGGGACGATGAACCTGTTATTGACCGAAAAGATCGCTGTGAGCGATTTAAAATATATGAAACGTCAGGTGGTCCCATCAACATAACGAACATACTTGACGAAAACGGGAATTGGTCCATCCCAAACAATGCGAATGGTCTATATCTTCATTTGATGAAGGCTTATGCAGATGAATTTGGAAATGACGGCGGGTTGCCTGGCATTAGCTGTATTCACTCTGCTCTTCTCTTTCATGGGCAGTTATAAGAGGACATTCCTAGCCCTTTTTGTGATCTTCCTTCTTGATTAAAGAGGAGGTCTTTACACCTTTGAATATGATTAAACTGCTTAAAAGCTTGCACTTTCCTCATAATTATTGATATTTTAGATGCAAATAACTCTTTTTGTACGTATAGTTAACTCTATATGAAATGAGATTGTGATCTAAGGAGTTGAATTGTGACAAATTCAAACCATTCTCAGACTCCCGAAAATACGGGGAGAATGAGCGAGACATTAACATCTAATCAAGCTAACCGGCGCCGCCTTTTGCAAATGGGTGCTGCGGGGCTACCTATGATGATGACAGTGAACTCTGGGGTTTCAGCTTCTGTTATTTCACAACTAGATTGCCTTTTTACGATCCCGGCTGGTTATGTAATGATGGTGAGAAGCAATGGTAAAGTCTGGATGGGCGATAGTATTTCGGCTCAGTGGCAAGGGGAGAAAATTACTCAAGCACTTGTGGACGACATTAAAAACCAGGCTGATATTACTACAGACCGTCAAGCGGCCCCTAACCAATTCAGACCTGATGAGGATGATTGCCCTTCAGGACCTGTTGAAGAGGAGAGTGATGATAGTAGTAGTAAGGGCAAAGGCAAAGGCAAAGACGATGACAGCAGTGATGATAATAGCTGTACAGTCGATGATGACAGCAGTGGCAAAGGCGATGACAGCAGCGACGATAGTAGCAGCTGTGAAGAAGATTTGTGTGGCACCTATAAAATTTACGAAACCACTGGTGCGGCGACAAATGTAAACAATTACGTAGATGGCTCCGGTAATTGGATTGAACCGCAAAACGCTAATCAACTCTACATTTATCTAATGGTCCTCTATGCCCAAGAATACGGCAATGACGGTGCTTTTCCTGGCATTAGTTGCATTCATTCCATTCTCGTTGGCTTTGGACAAGATTAATCATTTCTTATATATCAACAAGGGACTACCTTGTGCAATTTACCGCGCTAAACTGGCTTTCTGACGCTTCTTGGTTTTCAACCAAAATGGTTGATGATTATTTTCTTATATATAATTATCGGTCTGGTGATACACATGTATTAAATGCAATCTCGTATGAATTGCTTGAACTGATCGCACAAAATCCTGTACCAGCAGGGCAATTGAAAGAAGTTTTTGCTCAGCGCCTTCAGGTGACATCTACGGAGGTTCATGATCAACTCTTGAATAATGCCCTAAAATCTTTGGATGAGGCAGGGCTGATTGAACCAAGTGAGATGAGATTGTAGGATGGAGCAGTTTTTATCCAATTTTACCGATCACCATCTCGCCAAGGCTTTAAAGACTGGCAAGTTACAATTTGATATGGGAACCATAAAGTTCACGGTGAAAACATCCTATCGTAACATTATACCCTTCCTGAGAAATCAATATCATCATGTTCCTGTCTGTATAGAAGAGAAACTGTCTCATTTTACCTTGCAGCTTCAGGCACCGACAAAATTACGTCAATATTTTAGGCGCCAAGTTGTTCCTGTGAATACTGGTTTTCAAGGATTGATGCCGCTGCCTCTTCATTTAGCTCCTTTGTCCTTAGAAATGGGATTGAATTTGCATACTGCTCTTGGGACTTACCGGCATTTAATTTTACATGCTGGGGCTGTAGCAAATAGCAAAGGCGAAGCCATATTGATGCCGGCAGGCTCTGGCTCAGGAAAGAGCACGATGACGGCCTTTCTCATGGAAAATAATTACCGATTGTTAAGTGATGAATTTGGCATCATTGATATGAAATCAGGACTGTTGAAACCCTTTCCTCGCCCTGTGTCTTTAAAAAATGCAAGTATTGATGTTGTTAAGTCTTTTACTGAATCAGACCAGTTCAGTGATCGTTTTTATAAAACACCCAAAGGGACGCTCGCGTATAGACGGCCAAGGCAGATGGATCTTGAAGGCCGCACACTTGATGCTGGTTGTAAGTATATTCTATTTCCAAAGTTCAAGGTGAACGCCCCCTCAGGAGGCCAGCTTAAAGAATTACGGACCAGTGAAAGTATTTTGAAAATGATCCCTGGCTCGACCAATTATAAAGCGTTAGGGCGATCAGGGTTTGACGCTCTTTCTTCTGTCGCGGAACAAGCAACATGTTATTCTCTTGAGTATAACTCTTTAGAAGATTGTCAGTCTCTTTTGAGGCAGATCGGGGTGCTCTCATGAAGATGAAAGAGTATCTTGAGTTTACCAGAGGCAAAAAATCCCTGCAGGGCAACGCTGGTCGTAGTGGTTTTATAAAATGGGCAAAAAAGCATCACTTGCTTGGCAGAATAGCCCATGAACAACAAGATATGCTTGCGCAGGAGAGATCTTCTGAATTCGATCAAATTCTTAGGGAGATCATTGAAGATCAGAGAGTAGTGTCGTCTGGAGATGTGCGAAGGACATCTTTTGAAATTAATAGGCTACATCGCCTTCTGCTGAAAGAAGAGGGGAAAATAATTCTGCTGAAAGGCAGTGCCTATATTATGGCAGGTAAGAAAGCTGCGAGAGGTAGGCGGGTGACAGATGTGGATCTTTTGGTCCCGAAACCTCAGTTGGCCGCGTTAGAGCGCTTCATGCTTCAAAATGACTGGGGATATGATAGCACAACAGATAATCCCTATGATCAGGTTTACTACCGTACATATATGCATGAATTACCGCCGCTTAGACATAAAACGAGAAAGTCTGTTCTTGATATTCATCATGCACTTCTGCCCCTGACGCACCGCTTTTCTATAAAAATAGACCCCATGATCGAGACAGCAGTTCCTATAGAGGGGACCCCCTTCTTCAGATTTGCAGATGTTGATTTATTCATTCATGCCGCTGTTCATCATATGCTTGATGAAGAGGGAGATAATTTCGGCCGCAGTTTAGTAGAGTTACTTGATCTCTTTGACGATTTAGACTGTTCGCTAGATCTTGTTATAGCGCGCGCTGCAGAGGTAGGTGCTTCAAAGGCCGTTGCTTATGCTCTGTCTGCCATCTATGCAATAACGGAGGATTCACGTCTTGAATCTTCTCTTTCTTTCATCAAGAAACATACGTCATCCCTTGTATCTAAGGCGTTTCTTGATCAACTTGCTCTCGAGCCTAAGGGGATATCAAAGTTATTTCTTTATTGTCGGTCACATTATTTAAGAATGCCTCTTGGGATGCTGGCAGCGCATCTTTTTACGAAAGCCAAGAAGGATTTTATGATCAAATTTAAATATTACAAGAATGCGTGGGGACGGTCATAAACCGACAATGGGAATTAAATCAGCAAGTGAGTTAATTTCATAGGTCGCCTGCAAACTTTCGAGAGAAACATCCAAATAGCCAAATGTGACGACAGCGCTATCCCAGCCAGCATTTTTAGCAGCATTGATGTCATTGGAGCTGTCACCGACCATCAATATGGTATGAGACTTGTCTAATTTCATTAGATTTCTGGTTTCCGTCAAGTGACGTGCATCAGGTTTTTTAAAGGTAAAACTATTGCCCCCCGTAAGAGCGGTGAGCAGAGACATGATGTCTAATTCATTGAGAAGATGGGTTGCAAGTTCAACTGATTTATTTGTACAAACGGCGACAGGGATGCCAGCCTCTTTCGCCGCAATAAGAAATTTATAGCCCCCTTCAAAAAGTTTTGAGTGAATGCAAATGTGCTCATGGTAATAGTTTAAGAAGTCGGGCAGGGCGCTATCAAGGTTGATTCCAGTTATGCCCCCATTGCTTAAAAAAGCATCGCGCATCATCCTCTTGGCACCAAAACTAATCCCGTCCTTGATAATGTCCATTGTAACGGCAGGGCGGCTGTATAGATCCATCACATAATTTGTACTCGCGAGCAAGTCAGGGGCGGTATCTACTAGAGTGCCGTCTAAATCAAACACAACACCGTCATACTGATAATCAGTCACACTTCATCCTCATTTTGATCAGGGTTTTGGGAACACTACCGAGGAAGTCAACCTTGATCAAGCGCTAAAGAAATTTGTGTATGCGTTGCTTCCCGTGCAAGGTCACTTGCCGTCTGACCATCATCGGATGTAAGCAGGGGATCTGCCTTAACAGCCAGCAAAATATCAATCAGATCTTGCCTGCCGCTCTTGGCTGCTGCCATTAAGGGTGTCCACCCTCCTGCCTGTTTTACATTCACGAGACAGCCCGCCTCTGTCAGTAAGGTGACGCAAGCCGCATCTCCCGCAGCCACAGCAGTATGAATGGGACAGACGGCACTTGGGTTTTCTGCTGGGATATTCAAGTTACATCCTTTTTGAATAAGATAGGCGAGAATTTCATCAGTTTTAAAATATGCAGCATAATGCAGGGGATAAAATCCATCAGGTGATGGCTGTTTTAGAAGTGAGATGTCAGCGTCAAGCTGCGCTCTAACATCCTCTAGGCGCCCCATCGCAATCAGTTCGCCAAAATTACAGGAAAGCTTATAGGATGCAATAACCTCGGCCATGTCCTTGCGTTGATAATAAAGCGCAAACATCAAAGCACTGATGCCGCTGCTGTGATTGTCATTGGCCTTCGCAGGGTGATTTTTAAGGTGGGTCTGAAGGGCCCTGATATCACCTTTTTCGATTAAGTCACATATAGACATTCTATGCCCCCTCTTTGCCATTTGCAGTATCTCAGATGCCAGCCTCAACTGTGTCTTGCTTCCAGAGTGCCTATCATAACGAAAATTATGCTGTTTGAGGAATAAAAAACCAGGTTTCTTCTGAAACAATTGCGTTCTCTTAGTAATAGAGGTAAGCAATTAAACGCGAGTCTATGGCTCCTGAATTGAATGATAATAACCACTGGCTAGTGAAGAAATGCGATTGGATACTGTAATGAGTGATTGGAAACCTGATAGTTGGAAAAAATTCCCAATTAAACAAGTGCCGACTTACCCAGATGCTGAAAAGCATCAACGAGTTTTAGGAGAGCTTGCATCTTATCCACCGCTGGTTTTTGCTGGAGAAGCACGACGCTTAAAATCACAATTGGCCGAAGTTGCAGAAGGGCGCGGATTTCTTCTGCAAGGCGGTGATTGTGCCGAAAGCTTTGCCGAGTTTCATCCTAATAATATTAGAGATACTTTTCGTGTGCTCCTGCAGATGGCTGTTGTATTGACATTTGCGGCTTCTTGCCCCGTTGTTAAGGTGGGACGCTTAGCAGGTCAATTTGCGAAGCCACGGTCAAGCGATATTGAAAAGAAAGACGGTCAAGAGTTGCCAAGTTACCGCGGTGACATTGTCAATGGAATCGACTTTACAGAGGGATCACGAATCCCTGATCCGGATCGTCAAATAAAAGCTTATTCTCAATCTGCCGCGACCTTGAACCTGCTAAGAGCTTTCGCGCAGGGGGGCTATGCAAATTTGATGTCAGTACATAAATGGACATTAGACTTTGTCGGTCAAACTGAGGCTGCAGAGCAATATCGAGAATTAGCCGATAACATTTCTAATGCGCTCGAGTTTATGCAGGCCTGCGGCATTAACCCTAACGAAGTCACGCAGCTTCAAGGGACGGACTTTTATACCTCTCATGAAAGTTTGCTGCTTGATTATGAAACGGCTTTGACGCGGGTGGATAGCACCACAGGAGATTGGTATGACACATCTGCCCACATGTTATGGATCGGGGACCGCACGCGTCAGCTTGACGGCGCTCATATCGAATTTATGCGCGGCATCAGTAACCCGATTGCATGTAAAGTTGGTCCAACAATGGAAACGGATGAATTGCTGCAGTTGATTGATGCTCTTAATCCGAATAACGAAGCAGGGCGATTGACCTTAATCACTCGCTTTGGAGCAGATAAAGTCGAAGAACATTTACCTCGCTTGCTGAGAGCTGTGAAAGCAGAAGGGAAAAAAGTTATTTGGTCCTGTGATCCAATGCACGGAAATACGATTTCAGCAAGCGGTTATAAGACACGCCCCTTTGAGCGTGTGATCCGCGAAGTGCGTCAAGTCTTCGCCTGCCATAAAGCCGAAGGCACCTACGCAGGCGGTGTCCACCTTGAATTAACGGGTCAGAATGTAACGGAATGTACAGGCGGTGCAGCGGCCATTACTGAAGAGGGCCTTGGCAGTCGTTACCATACCCACTGTGACCCGCGTTTGAACGCTAGTCAGTCTGTAGAGTTGGCCTTTTTAGTGGCCAAAATGCTGAAAGAAGAGCGAGAAGCCTTGGTTGCTACAGTTTAAGAAATTGATAGGACTGCAGGGGCTGTTTTGACAGGCCTTGCGGTTTTTTTCTAGCTTCAGCCATTTTACAGTTGACCGTTAGAATAATTATGCTATTCCACATTCCATAGATGGTCCCATAGCTCAACTGGATAGAGCATCTGCCTTCTAAGCAGAGGGTTTCAGGTTCGAGTCCTGATGGGATCGCCATATTTTAAAGGCTGCGTTTATCGCAGCCTTTTTTATGTCTGGCTTAACGGGCTGTCCATCCGCCTTCAATGGGGAGGGCTGCGCCGTTAAAACTTCGCGTAGCATCTTTGCAAAGATACAAGGCTAAATCAGCTACCTCTTCGACAGTCACAAATCGTTTATTGGGTTGAGCGGCTAGAATGACTTCGCGGATCACTTCTTCTTCAGTCATATTATGAACTTTGGCTTGATCTTTGATCTGCATGTCAACGAGCGGCGTGCGTACATAGCCGGGACAGATGGCATTCACACATATATTCTCTTCTTCAGCTAATTCTAGGCCAAGAGATTTGGTGAAGCCAACCACACCGTGCTTCGCAGCCACATAGGCCGATTTGAAGGGGGAGGCCACGAGGCCATGGGCGCTGGCAATATTCAGAATGCGACCATAACCTGATCGACGCATATGAGGCACGGCTGCTTTTGACGTATAAAAGGCACTGGAGAGGTTTAGGCTAATAATAGATTCCCATCGATCCGCAGGAAAGTCCTCTACCTTTTCAACATGTTGAATGCCTGCATTGTTGATGAGAACGTCTATTTTTCCGAAGTGATTAACCACCTGATTGACGAGCGTTATGGCAGCCTCACCGTCCATTAAATCAGCGGGAAAAAAGCGTGCTTGATTGCCCTTGTAGGCAGATAAATTTTCCACAACATAGGTGATTTCTTCTGCTGTTCCAAACCCATTCACGGCGATGGTTGCCCCTGCTTTCGCGAAGTGCTCAGCAATACCAAGGCCAATGCCACTTGTAGAGCCTGTGATGAGGGCTATTTTTCCCGTTAAGTCAGTCATAGTCTATCCTTTTATGGCTACTAAATAGCGATCAATTCCCGCTGAAAGGTCTGTAATTAAATCTTCGGGATCCTCAAGGCCGATATGCAGCCTGAATGTTGGTCCATTCGCCTGAAACTTCGATTTTTTCCTGTAACTGCGTGGGTCAGTTGGCAGGATGAGGCTTTCATAACCTCCCCAGCTGAAACCCATTTTATAATGGTGCAGATCATCTACGAGCGCTGCGGCATGATCTAAACTTCCATCTTTCATAACAAAACTAAAAAGGCCCGTTGATCCCGAGAAGTCTCTCTTCCAGATTTCGTGTCCAGGACAGTCTGGCAGAGCGGGATGGAGAACCCGGTCCACAGCAGGATGAGCTGCAAGCCACTGGGCAACGGCAAGAGCATTCTCTTCATGTTGTTTGAGACGAACGCTCATGGTTCTAAGGCCGCGAAGGGCCAGGTAGGCATCATCTGCGGAACAAGTTTGTCCTGTCGCCATTGCATAGGATCGCAGTGCTGGTAGGCAGGCTTCATTCGCGAGAGCAGCACCGATCATCACATCAGAGTGGCCTACAATATATTTAGTGGCGGCGTGTACCACAACATCAACCCCGTATTCAAAGGCTTGATAATTTAGGGCTGTGGCCCACGTATTATCCATGATCACTGTTGCTTTGTGATCTTTCGCAGCCCTGACAATAGCTGGGACATCTTGAACTTCAAAGGTCAAGGAGCCGGGGGCTTCTACAATGATACAAGCCGTATTCTCTCTTAGAAGATCTACAATGTTACCGCCAATCATTGGATCATAATATTCAGCCTCAACACCACTGTCTTTAAGCAGTGTCTGTGAAAAATACCGCGTTGGGTCATACGCACTGTCAGTAATCAGTACATGATCCCCAGCCTTAACTTGACTGAGAATTGCAGATGTCATGGCTGCGAGGCCTGAGGGAAAGAGCAAACAGCCCGCAGCTTTCTCTCCTTCCAGGGCCATCAACGCATCGCTCAATGCCCAGTGGGTCGGCGTTCCTTTTCGGCCATAATAGAGATGTTTTTGATAGGGATCTGCATTGCGTTCTTGCATTTCTGCATAGGTGTCAAAAATACAGGTGGAAGCTCTGTAGACAGGCGGGTTTACGATACCGTGTGTATACTCTTTACCGCGCCCAGCGCTCACAATAGTTGTTTCTTTTTTCATAGAGATTACTCGTTACCCTTTTTCTACGGGGGTGGTTTCTTGCGCGCCCCATTCTGACCATGATCCGTCATATATGGCAACATCCTTTTTTTCAAGGATTTCTAGTGCCAAGCCAACCACGCAGGCTGTTATGCCGGAACCACAACTTGTGACAGCAGGCCTGGAAAAGTTAAGACCGGCTTGCTTGAAAGTTTGCTCAAGGAATTCAGGCCCATGATACGTGCCGTCGTCCTGAATTAACTGTGTAAAAGGAACGTTGAGCGCTCCTGGCATATGCCCGCTTTTAAGACCTTCTCTGGGTTCCGGAACCTTGGCAGAGAAACGATCATGAGATCGGGCATCAAGGATTTGGCGATCCTTTTTCTCAACAAAGTGACACATATCTTCTAAGGACGCGACCGCGATACAGGAGGGCTTAATTTCAAAATGCCCAACATCTGCTTTTACCGGGTTGGAACAGACAGGTTTGGATTCTGAGACCCATTTTTGCAGCCCCCCGTTCATAACGTATACAGCGCCATGGCCGAACTCAAGAAACATCATCCGTCCTCTCGCTGCGGTTCGGAGGTCACTATTGTCATACAAAATTATAGTATCTTGGTTGGTCAATCCAGCGCTTTCAGCAAAAGACTGGAAAAGCTCTTTAGAAGGCATCATATGCGGTAAGGTTGATGTTTGGTCGGCAACACTGTCAATATCAAGAAACTGTGCGCCTTGGATATGGGCAGTTTCAAACTCGCGCAGGCCAGATCGATTGGTTGCAGGCATATGCCAGCTGCAATCAATGAGTTTTATTTGTGAGTTTGTTAGGTGTTCATGCACCCAGTCAGTTGAAACAAGCGGTCCCATACTTTCCTCCATTTTATATAGGGTAACAGCTTCACTGTGTGAGAAAAGAAAAAAATGGCGGTTCAATTAAGAACCGCCAGAGATAGGGAGGAAATAACAAAACCATGAGGTTTTATCAATCAGATCAGGGGATCCAATTCAGGTGTCTCGCGACAAGCAACTAGTTCAAAGTTGTACGGATATGCACATCATCGCCTTCACGAGTAAATAGGGTTTTAAACATAGGATGATCAATATTATGATCATTTTCACAAGCAATCAGATGGTCTTCCGAAACATAAGTGGTATGACTTTCACCATCAACCATCACATAATACCATGGGCTGTCTTTTTTCGGAGCAGATTTTGCCATCATTTCATACCATTCTTCCGACTGAGAATATCGGGCATCCACATCAAATATTAGACCAACATAACCAAAGAGACGGTGTCGAACGTACATGCCGGGTGCAAATTTTGCCTCGCTAAAGACAGGTGTAATCTTGACTGGGTCACAGGTTATGCTTTGTAAATGTGTCATTGGTATTCTCCAACTAATGCCTTTAGAATATATTCTCAAGGCAGGCTGTTAAAAAGGGCGAGATACTCAAAACAAAATTACTCATAACAGCTCAAAAGAGCTTTGGTCGCCTGATGATTTAACTCTACCAAAGTGATCTTAATAAATGCTGAATCAAATGAAGATTTATGTTAAGGAATGGGTAATCTTTCCTAAGAAAAACTTAAGAGGAATGCTTGGATAAATATCGTTGACTCTTTCGTTAATCAGGGTACATAGCGGGTGATTAGAAAAAAGGACTGACAATGGCTAACTCTATATACGGTGAATTGGAACAACTTGGTAAAACAGGGGGGGCTGCCCAAACACCTGAAGAAGCAATTCTTGAATATGTAAAAAATCCACGTCCTGACAGCGACTATGTCGTTCGTTTTACCTGCCCCGAATTTACAAGCCTCTGCCCCGTAACCGGTCAGCCAGATTTTGCGCATCTCGTTCTGGACTATATTCCTGGGGAAACTCTTGTGGAGAGCAAATCTCTTAAATTGTTCTTTCAATCCTTTAGAAATCATCAAGCCTTCCACGAAGATTGTACAGTTGGCATTGGGGAACGCCTTGTGAAAGAGATGGCACCTAAATGGCTTAGATTTGCAGGCTACTGGTATCCGAGGGGCGGTATTCCAATTGATGTTTTCTATCAGACCGGCGCTGCCCCAGAGGGTGTATGGGTGCCAGAACAAGCTGTTCCTACCTATAGAGGACGGGGATAGTCTGAACTGTTATCTAAAAAGAAGAAAGCTGCTCGATCCTATGATCCATAGGGCGGCAAATATTTTAAGCCGTTTATTGCCAAGCCAATAAGCAAAGGCTCTAGCAAAATAGCCCCCTAATATTGCACCAGGAATTACCACAGTTAATAAATCCCACGGAAGATCTGTATTCATCAGATGCCAAGGTAAACCGATCAGGATTGTAAGAGACGATAAAATCACGGCAGTGGCAGCGCAGGTCACTAGGGGGTAATTTCGAATAAAGAGGTAGAGGGCCACAAGCTCTCCAACACCAACTGAGAAAAGCGCCGTAGCGATCCCTCCTGTTATGCCTGCGATCGCAAGTATTTGATAATCGACAGCATGAAGATGGTCACGCCGGTCGTTGTCAGCTGAATTGACCCAGGTGGCCATAAGAAGCTTAAGCCCAAGTGCAATAGAGAAGCCTTTGAAGAGGAAGAGTAGAAAATCTTTGTCAAAGACAAGTGCGTATTGTGTAAGTAACAGACTTGGTGCTGCAAAAAGTAAGACCCAACCTATGATTTTCCAGAAATCTTTCTCAGCCACACCAGTAACAGGTTCTTTGTTCGAATAGGCTTTATAAAGCCATCGAGAGGAACCAACAGTCATACCAAAAGATTGGATAACGAAACTCATACCAATAATTTGCGCTGCAGTGATCGCAAGCCCCGTATCTCTTATAAATTCAAAGGCGGGTAAAAAGACAACACCTCCGCCCATTCCTGTGGAGTTTGCAATGGTGGCTGCAAAGACTCCCACCAAAAAGAGATACCCCCTTGAGACAAGTGTTTCGATGGAGTGAGGCGACTGTATGGCAATAGAAATATATCCTACGGCGAGCATGCAGAGGATCAAGACGATGGCTTTTCTTATGAAGGCGGCCTTCACTTACCTGATACCTGTGATTTTATGAGTTTGAAGGCTGAGACGCCACTGAGGGTGACGGTGTATATAGTCAATTGTCGCTTGAATATTATGGGCTTGGTTTAAATCGTCTTTGGGTTGCAAGAAGAAGTGATCAAACTTAAAATCTAAGAAGTCTTCTGGTGTGTTTTCCTCCTGCGGAAAGACCAGTTTAAGCTCATGACCTGATGTTTGGACTATCTCGCTATTTGCTTTCGGGCTCACACACAGCCAATCGATGCCTTCAGGGGCTTTGATTGTCCCATTTGTTTCTACTGCGATTTCAAACCCTTTTTCATGTAGGCATTCTATGAGGTTTTTATCAAGTTGAAGCAGAGGTTCTCCACCGGTGCAGACAACCAGTTTCGTCCCAGAACTAGTTTGCGGCCAATAGCCGTCGATCGCCTCAGCCATAGCTTCTGCTGATTTAAACTTTCCTCCGCCTAAGCCGTCCACGCCAACAAAATCAGTATCACAAAATTGGCAAACAGCAGACGCTCGATCCTTTTCTAAGCCAGACCACAGGTTACAGCCAGAAAACCTACAAAAGACAGCGGCACGTCCAGCGTTGGCGCCTTCCCCCTGCAGGGTATAAAAAATCTCTTTCGCAGAATATGTTTTCATTAATCGCCAGTCTCACGATAGCGTGTAGGATCAACGACACCCGCTTCATCAAACCCTTTTTTACGCAAATAACAGCTATCACAGTGCCCACAGGCTGCCCCAGATGGGTCTGGATCATAGCAACTAATTGTCAGGCTATAATCAACACCAAGTTCTATGCCTGCTTTAATAATCTCTGCCTTTGTTAAATTGAGTAGGGGGGTCCTGATGGACATTTTATCATCTTCGGTAACGCCTGCCTTCGTGGCCAGATTTGCCATCGCCTGAAAGGCTGCAATATATTCTGGTCTGCAATCTGGATAACCAGAATAATCAAGTGCATTTACCCCTATCCAGATGTCTTTGCAACCAATCACTTCTGCATATGCAAGCGCGAAAGATAAAAATATGGTGTTCCGTGCTGGCACATATGTCACAGGAATATCACTATCCATCGTGTCTTCATCACGATCCTTAGGCACGTCAATATTATCTGTGAGTGCGCTGCCACCAAAAGTTCGCAAGTCAACATTCGCAGTGCGTCTCTCTATAAGACCCAGTTGATCTTTCACTCGACTGGCTGCTGTTAACTCGACACTATGACGCTGGCCGTAACTAAAGGACAGGGCATAGACATCATAACCTTCTGCTTTTGCAATTGCAGCGACGGTGGCGCTGTCTAAACCGCCAGACAGCAGGACAATGGCTTTTTTATTAGACATAGTTTACCTCTTGATATTATCGTCGATGCTATAGCAAAAGTGGGATATCTTGAACAGCCCTATTTGTGGAAGGATAGAATATGTTTGACCTTGAGTTTACCTTTACAGCGCGCATATGGCTTTGGACAGCAGAAAAGGCCAGTTGGCATTTTGTTACCCTGCCTAAAGAAAATGCAGATCAAGTCAAAATGTTTCAACCTAGTAGAAGAGGCTTTGGATCCGTTAAAGTGGACGTGCAGATTGGGGAGACCCAGTGGTCAACATCGATATTTCCCTCAAAAGAGACTGACAGTTATATTCTTCCCATCAAAGCGGCTGTTAGAAAAAGTGAAAAGCTAGGGCTGGATGAAAGTGTAGACCTAACTATTCGCCTCGCCTCGAATCTCTAAAGAAGGATCTCTTTTAAGAGTTGTGCAAAGAAAAAGCCGAGGCATACTCGGCTTTTTATCACTGTTTATGTTAGACTTTTGGGTCGTCCCTAAAGACATCCTCGTCAATTTCATCTTCCCATTTAGCAACCGCCGTCGCAACGGAAAGATCTCCGGTGACATTCACAACAGTTCTGCACATATCCAGAGGCCGATCAAAAGCGAAGAGGAAGCCAACGATGATGGCTGTTTGTTCCCCAGAAACGCCGATAACACTCAAGACAGCAGTTAAAAGGAAAAGACTGGCCGAAGGCACTGCAGCTGTCCCAATAGACACAAGAGTTGTCGAGGCTGCTATTAACAAATAATCTATCAAGGAGAGATCAATGCCGAGTGCTTGTGCGGCAAAGATTGCAACAGCCCCGACATAAATCCCCGTGCCGTCCATATTAATTGTAGAGCCTAACGGCAATACAGACGATGCAACTGGCGCTTTAATACCAAGGTTATCTTCCGCTGTTGCCATAGTGACTGGCAAAGTAGCAGAGCTTGAGGATGTTGAAAAAGCCACGAGCTGAGGCTCGATGATATCTTTGAAGAAACGAACAGGTGGCAAGCCCAGCAAAAATTTCATGATGATCCCGTGCGTAACAAGCACATGGATGATACAGCCACCAACGACAGTGACAACAAGCGGCACGACATCAAGTAAAGCACTGGCGCCTTGTGTTCCCGCTGTTGTTGCGATAAGGGCAAAAACCCCAAACGGTGCCATTTCCATAACCATATGGGTCATCTTGAGCATCACTTCTGAGCCAGCTTCAATCACATTCGCAACAGGTTTGCCGTCTTCTTTTGTCATCATCAATGCTGCACCGAACATCACCCCGAAGAAAATGATTTGCAGCATTTTAGCGTCAACCATAGCCTTCACAGGATTTTTAGGAATGAGCATTTCTATGAAACCATCTAAGGTCATTGCTTGACGAACAAGCGCTTTGCTCTCAGTCCCAGCTGCAGCAAGGTCAACTCCAACACCAGGTTGAATGAGTGTGGCAAGGACAAGCCCTATGACAATGGCGACTGCGGTCGTGCCCATGTAAAGCATAATTGTCTTAATGCCAATTGACCCTAAACGTTTTGGGTCGCCCATGGCAATTACACCAGAAACAAGTGTTAAGAAGACAAGGGGAACGATGACCATGCGAATAAGCCGGATGAACATATCACCAAGCCAACTAATGGCTGTGGCTCCTTCGCCCCAAAGGCTGCCTGCGATAACGCCGAGTATTAGAGCAAGTAATACTCTTTTCCATAATGCTGTATCAAACCATGCTTTAAGCATGAAACCCTCCCATAGATTTTTTTGACTGGGACACACCCTAAAGGAAAGCGGGATAAAAGGAAAGAGTGTAATGGATTCAGAGAAGGAAATTAGAATTTTATCTAGATTTTAATATATTGTAATTAAAGCATTTTTATACATTTTACCAATTCATTTACTTCCTCAAAATGGACCGCAAAATAGCCATGAAAATTAGTGAGTGTTCAGGAGGCTATCATGGAAAATACTAGAGCTATTTTGTTTCTTTTCTCAGGAATTATAAGCATTTCAACTGGTGCACTGGCTCAGTGTATTACTGAGACCGAAATGAAGGCCGACCAGAAAAGGTTTATACAAACTCAAATGATGGTTGCTGCGTTACAGTGTCGGAGAGGTTATGGGGGCGTATTGCCACAGATCTATAATGATTTTGTAAAAAATAATAGACTAGAACTGCAGGAAAGCGAGCGGATATTATCCACTTACCTCCAACGCGATGAGAAGTTATCCGTGACAGCATATCTGACATCCATTGCAAATAAAGTCTCGCTTGAGAGTGTGCGGCAATCAGACTTTTGCGGAAAAATGAAAGTTGCTGGCGAAATGGCTCTTTCTATGAAGGACCCCTTACCTGTGATCACGGTTTTGCCAGTGCATTATAAAATTCCGAAACAGCTCTGTGAACAACCTGCACACGCTATGCTGTTCGGCCAAAAGTAACAATCATAAAAAAAGACCAGAGCAATAACTCTGGCCTTTTAATGAGTAAGAGTAATAAAGTAATTATTATCTCTTCAATGTAATCTCCACACGGCGGTTTTGAGCTTCCCGAACATTATCGCCTGTATTGACTAACAGGTCTGCTTCGCCTTTGGCATCTATTTCTATATCATTCGATTGAATACCCATCTCGACAAGAGCAGCTTGGACGGCGCGAACTCTTTTTAAGGCGAGGCGATTATTGTATGCATTGCTGCCTCGTGAATCTGTATGGCCGGTTGTTTTGATCGAAACAAATTCATATTTTTCGAAAGCCAACTTTGCTTCTCTTAAAATAGCAGCAGCAGTTTCTGTAATGGTTGCCTGATCAAAATCAAAGAATACAATAAACTCTTTCGTCGCTGGAAGGGCAGGTTTGGGCAAAGGCTTTGCTGCAACAGGCTTGGTTACAACTTTTTCTACAACAGGCTTTGGCTCAGGCGCTGGCGTCGGAGCAACAACAGGCTCTGCAACTGTTTTCTTTGTCTTCATGCCAAAGTTATAAGTTAAGCCAGCCATTAAATAATGGTTTGTCGCTTTTGCTAGAAAACTCGTATTATTAGAACTGACTTGATCGGATGAATTTGTTTTATGATATCGATAGCCGACAAACATATCGACTGAGTCTGACAGGTCATAATTTACTTTAGCAAGCATTTGGTATGCTGTCGTCCAGTCAGCGCTGTCAGCAAATATCCCAGCAGATGTGCCAAGAGTATTTAAGTTTGTTTTCGCAACACCAAAACCTGCGCCCACGTCAAAAGATAAAGACCCACTTTCCGCCAGTTCATACCAAACATTCACCATCAACGCATTTGTGGTAGCATCGCCTGTGATTGTGTTGTTCCCAACCGCAAGGCCATTAAACGCAGCAGCAATAGCAGGGCCCTTTAGGCGAATTAAGTCTGTACCGTGACTAATATGAAAATATTCAAGTTCTGCTTTAATTTTGTTGAAGCGCTGTCCGGCAAAAACACTGAAATCTAAACCATTATCTGATTCTGTATAGCTGAGCTTTTCGCCGCCGGTAAGGCCGTAGTGGTTTGTATTGTCGAGAAGCCAGTTAATGCTTCCACCTACATAAAAATTTTCTTTATCATCCGCAAGAACGACAGGGCTCACAAGACATGAAGCTGTGAGCAGGCTAATGAATGTACGACGCATAGGATATCCCCTTAGTCTTTCGTCTAGAAATTTACAAATATTTTAAAAAGCCTTTTCTCCTGCAAAATACTGGTATTCTGCAAGGTACAGGCTTTTTGAATTGAATAGAGCTTTAGACCAAAATGTGTCAAATACAAGAAGAATTTTAGCCAAATTCATGATCTTTGGAGAAAATTTTTAGTTTCATACTATCTTTCATCAATATGCGAAAATCTCTCCCATAACGATATGAATTATTCTTAACTTGTATTTGCTAGTCATAAGAATATTTTATGAGTATGAAAACAATTGGAGGTCTTTATGAGGGTCGTTAAATTTTTACTTATTGCTGTCTTTGCTATTTTCATCTTTGAAAATGGAGGGCAAGCACAAACCAAAATAGTCTTTGAGGACAAAATAAGCTCTCAAACCTCACTTGTACTCGGCGTATACGAAAATAGAGTTTTAGGAAAGTTTGGTAAAATTATCGACCGTAAATCCCGTGGTTCTTTGTCTTATGCAATTCAAGTGAGTGGTTTTAATGGGGAGGCTATGGAAACCCTTCTTATCCCTGCGCCCAAAGGTTCGGGAGTTGAACAAATTCTTTTAATGGGGCTTGGGAGTGTAAAGAAAAAACACTCAGATTTAAGATATCAACATATAGGCGGGAATGCGGTTCAGAAGGCTATAAAGTCCTTTGGGGTTGATATTGAAATCGCTACAGATTTACCAGTAGAGTCTGTGGCTCAATTTGCTTTGGGTGTAAAATTGGGCAGTTACTATTTTGATCGATATTTCACAGAAGAGGATCGAAATTTATCACAAGAAAAAGTGACAATTATCTCCTCTCAGGATGAAGAGGCTCAGGCTTTTTACAACACAGAAATAGATCCTGTCGCCAACGGTATTTGGTTGGCACGTGATATCTCTAATGAGCCAGCAAATGTGATTTATCCACAGTCTTTTGTTGATCGATGGACAGAATATTTTGATGGGCTTGAGAACATCAGTATCAAAGTGATTGATGAAAAAGAAATGCTCGAGAAACAAATGGGCGCCATCTACGGGGTAGGGCAGGGCAGTCACCGACCACCACGGATGATGATTGTTGAGTATGCCGGGGGCAAAAAAGGAAGCAAACCTGTTGTTATCGCAGGTAAAGGCATCACTTTTGATACTGGCGGTCTTAGCCTGAAAAATCCTCCAAATATGTGGAATATGAAATTTGACATGTCAGGGGCAGCCAGCACCATGGGCACGCTTTATGCGCTTGCTGCCCGCGGAGCAGAAGTGAATGTTGTTGGGATTGCTGCGCTCGCAGAAAATATGCCGAGTGGTAAAGCGCAGCGTCCTGGAGATGTCGTAAAATCGATGTCAGGTAAAACCATTCAAATTAGATCCACTGATGCTGAAGGGCGTCTTGTGCTAGCCGATGGCCTTTATTATGCGGATACGGTTTATGATCCTGTGGTCCTTATTAATCTAGCAACTCTTACTGGGTCTGCCCGTCGTGCGCTGGGGGGTGATTATGCTGCTCTTTTCTCGCGGCATGATTCACTGGCTCATCAACTATTGAAGCTAAGCAAGACCAGTGGAGACGGGCTGTGGCGGCTCCCCTTGAATGACAATCATTTTAGGGCGATTCAGAATAATGTTGCTGATGTAATGAACTCAGGTCCGACAGCACCAGGTGCGAGTGCTGGGGCAGCTTTTCTAGGTACTTTTGTTCGCGAAACAACACCGTGGGCTCATCTTGATATTGCCGGGATCGCCTATGCAGATAAAGCGACGCCCACAAAGGCTTCACCTGGATCAAGAGGATATGGCATTAGGTTGTTAAATGCTTTCATTAAGACTTACCACGAGGGACAATAAGAGCATTGGGCCTTTCTCCGAAACAAAGTAAGGCCCAATCGCTGTCAGTCTATAGTCCTGCCTTAGTCCTCGATGTCTAAAGTTCTGAGTAAAAAGCCCAATGTATTGATACATCCATGAGCGATGATAAGTGGCCACATATCGAAACGGCCTCGTCGAATATAATAAAACCCAAGGCTCAGACCGATTAGCCCCGTGGTGAGGGCGCCGTTTAAGCCTTGGTAGTAATAATGACGATAGCCAAAAAAGATCGCTGCGATAAGAACGGCAACAGGGGCAGCCCATTTGCCAAGCGGAAGAGATAGTTCTAGTCGATTAATAAGGAAAGCTCGGAATAGTAATTCTTCAAAGAAGGCCGAATGAGTCCAAATAAGGAAAAAATAAAAGGCAAACTTTCCCCACTCCCCTGCAAGGTTACCAAAACGATTTTCTCTAGAGAGTTTTTCGAAGAAAAGATCTGCGATGGACCCTCCAATTGCAGAAGTGCCAATTATTAAGGCGATCACGGCTACCGTCCACTTGAGTGTTGTCGGCCAACTTTCGGGTAATTTGAACCCGAGGGTTGCCCATGTATGCCCGCGGCGGTAAAGACAAAATGTTGCAACAATCATGGCGCTCAAGGTAGAAACTGGACCCGCCCAAACGATTGAGTAAGGCAAGAGGCTCTGTTTAATAAGGACAAGAACGCAAACCACTGAAGCTAAATCTATCAGCGATTGTTTTATTGTTATTGAGGTCTGAGTTGTCATCATTTGTCTCCTTCACATCCTTTCTAAATCAAACGATGTGAAATAAGTGTGAACTAAAGTATGAGGAGAGGGGGGGGCGTCTTAAGATCGATTTCATGACTGAGCAAAAGAAAAAGGCCCTAGCTCGTTAAAGCTAAGGCCTTTACTTTATTGGCTCCGCCTGCTGGGCTCGAACCAGCGACCCAATGATTAACAGTCATTTGCTCTACCAACTGAGCTAAGGCGGATCAGTGCAGCGCGTTGCGCCGTGTGAGAGGGTTTATAGCGAATATTTTTTTCCCATCAAGCCCTTTTTTCAATTTTTTTAAAAAAAACTGATAAGTCTATGTTTTCTGCAGCTTTTGACGGGCATTCTCATGATGTTTTAGAATGGTTATAAAGCGCTTTTTAGGCCTTGATGTTAAGATTCGGATACCTTGCTCTTTAGGCAGGTCTATAAAAAAAGAAGGGCCCAAGGGCCCTTCGAACTTTTTGAAGATTGAGAACCGATTAACGGAAGAGTGACAAGACTGTTCCTGGAGCCTGGTTTGCAATAGATAGAGCCTGAAGACCCAACTGCTGCTTCACCTGCAATGACTGCAAGTTCGCAGAGGTCTTAGCCATATCAGCATCCACAAGGTTACCGATACCAACTTCGATCGCATCAGAGAGCTTGGTTGTGAAATCTTTCTGTAGAGACAGACGGTTTGAACCCGCACCCAATTTAGAAAGGGCTGTGTTCACATCTGTAATAGAAGATTCAAGCTTGGTTACAGCTGAAGACGCTTTTGTCTGAGTAGAAATTGTGTCAGTTGCAGCGATATTTACTTTAGAGCCGGCAAGAGAGAAATCCTCTGCAGCAATTGTAATAGCAGATGAGCCTGTGTCATCTGTAATCGCAACGATCTCGTCACCACCATTTTTCACGGCGTTTGTACCGTTAAATTCAGCGTTACTAACAATCGATGTAATCTGATCACGTAGCTGAGTAAAGTCATCGTTCAAAGATGCACGGCTTGTACTGTCCAGACCAGTGTCTTTCGCAGATACAGCTTTCTCTTTCATTTCAATCAGTAGGTCAGATACTGCTTCACCAGCAGCAATCGCAACGTCAATTGTAGAAAGAGCACGGTCAAGTGATCCTTGTACAGCGCCAAGGCCAGCAACGTCACTACGCAATTTCTGAGCGATAGCGAAGATAGCAGCATTGTCTTTCGAAGATGACACTTTTTGACCAGTATTAATCTGTGTCTGTGTCATTTCTAGCTTTTTATTTGTACCGGAAAGGTTTTGAAGGGCCGCGAACGCGCCCGCATTGGTGTTTACTGAAAAACCCATAATATATCTCCATTCTGAGATTAGTGTTTACTTCTAAAACGAATGAGCATTTTGCTCATAAGGCACTTTTTGCCTCAGCTAGACATTTGCATTGATTGTGCCAGTTTTAACATAATGTAGGGCAATAAATCGTAATGCACTGTTTATAAAGAAGAAAATAGGGAGGTTGGACAAGGTGGGGGTGCTGGGTAAGTGGTAAAGTGCGCCGTTCTCTAGTGCCGAGTAGGTAAATTATGCCGTTAATGGGGAAAATATTGCCTCATAAGGGTATATATTGCCTATTAAATACTAGTGGACTTGAAAGTAGGCGGTTGTGCGCTAGCTGTTTGGTTCTGGGACTGTGGGCTTTGAGATGTTTGGTAGCCAGAGTTGGTTGGTGTTGCGGCCTTGGTAGGTTTACTGTTCTGGATTTGAAGTTGCAAGCCTTCCATGATGGTTTTATTGATGGCGATTAGATCTGTAATACTCTCGCTGCCACGCGCTACGTGAGAAGAATGTTTAGAAACCCATATGGCAAGGGAGATAATACTGGCTCTCAATTCTTTAGGGAGATTGTTGCCTTCTGTACCGCAATCAGAAGAAAGGGTAGACCACATTCTTCTGTTCCAATCTAGAGCTTTAACAAATTCAGGGTCATAGCGTTCTTTTTCTTCAACAGAAATAAGGGCTCTCGTCACTGTTGCAAATAGTCTATATTCAACTTCAGCATGGGTCTCTGTACTTTGCTGAGCTTTCTGATAGGCATTATATGACATGTTACGCTTCCTATGTTGACCCGTTCAATCTCTCCGTCTCGAACTTCATCAACTTTTTACAATTTATCAATGCTTTGTAGTAATTTCTATCCATTACTTCTCGGCTTATTGATACACACAACTCAATCGCGGATGGAGTGGTAATAGCGCTCATAAATTCTGTCATTCTGAGAACAAACTCATCATAATATTTATTTGTTGCGCTGTTATCCATATACATCAGCATAACCGGGAAATAGATCCGACGTGCTGGTGTAGAGACTTCATCCTCTTGCATGATATCTTTTTCACGCAAGATTGACGCTTTATTATGGACAATCAAAGTTGCCCGCCTTTCTCCATTTGCAACAACCGCGCCATTTATGACTAATTTTTCATCTGGCTTTAAAGAAAGTTTCAAGGCCATAGACAAGACTCCCCGTATTTTAATAGCTTTTTCTAGCTAAATGCTTGTTTTTTATAGTGTAGCATAAAATAATTTTGATAAAAGCAATAAATGGAACCATAATAAGTTCAGCCTTTGATTAATATGGCAAGCCTTTTGCAGATAGAAGTGCAGAGACCATCGTCCCTATAAAATAATTTAGGATGGGGCGTTTGACTAATGCAACCTGCACAAGGGAGCCCAAAATGCCAGATACAAGTAAGCCTATGACTGAAATTGATTTAAATAATTTGTCAAAAAAAGAGATGAAAGCTTTAAAAAAGCGGTTCTCTAAAGCTAAGAACGCCCTGATTGCTTATGAGCAGGATGATTATAAAAAGTCTCTTAGTTTATTCATGGATGTTTGGGACTTGGATCCTACAAATACAGAATATTTGACCTATATAGCGGATTGTCTTGTAAAGTTGGGAATTCGCAATGTTGCGTTCGAAGTGATAGAGCGATGTTTGCAGGTGAATAAGCCAGATTCTGATCTCTTCATGGTGCTAGGTCGTTTAGCTATGGACATGCAGATGCATGATATGTCTGTAAAATTACATCGCTTAGGCATTGAATATGCGCCGCATAATGTCTTATTTTATAATAACTTGGCTACCTCTCTTGGGGATTTGGAGAAATTTGATGACTCAATTGCCTTTTTGCAAGAAGTGATTCAAATGTTTCCAGACTCTGCGTTACTTTGGAATACGTTAGCTATTCAGGTCCAATATAGAGATGGCTACGATAAATCTATGGTTTTCTTAAGAGAGGCTGCACGGCTCGATCCTTCTCTCAGCATGATTTGGAGCAATATGTCAATCGCCACTGATGATGTTCAAGAGGCCATAGACTGTGCCAAAAAAGCTGTAGAATTAGAAGCTTCTAATATTGAACCTTATATCGGTTTGGCGCATCTGCTTTTGGACCAAGGATATCTAGAAGAAGGATGGAAATATTATTCATACCGGAATTCAAATATCCGAAAGGCCACTAAAAATCAATCGATGATCTATACGCATAACCTTCCTGAGTGGAAGGGTGAGGATTTAGCCGGAAAAACAATTCTTGTTTGCGCAGAACAAGGGATTGGTGATGAGATTTTATACGGTGCGACAGTAAAGCAATTGATTGAACAGGCAGAGAAAGTCTATGTAGGGGTGGAACGCAGGCTTGTTAGCCTTTTCCAGAGAGCTTTTCCTGACGCGACCATCGTCAGCTATGGAACGAAAAAACATTTAGGATTTATTTATAGGGGTTTTCCTGAAATTGATAAACTGATGAAATCTGGAGAAATCAAGATTGATTGTTATACACCCATAGCGGAACCTGCTCGGTATATGTGGAATAATTTAGAGACGATGCCTGTTTATAAAGGCGGCTACTTACGCGCAGCAGAATCTGAAATTGAAAAATGGAAGGAACGACTTGCTGAATTGCCTGGCAAAATCAATGTTGGAATTGCATGGCGTTCTGGGAATATGTCAGCCTCCCGTAAAGTCAGTTATGCTGTTGAGGAAGATTACTTACCTATATTAAGCGTTGAGGGGGTTAATTTCATCAACCTTCAATACGGTGATGTCTCTGAAGAACTGCAAAGATTAGAAGAAAAATCAGGTGCCACCATTCATGTTTGGGACGATTTCGATATTAAAGCCGATATTGAAACGAATTATGCCATTGCGGCTAATTTAGATCTGATCATTTCCCCCGGCATTACGCCCGGTATAATAGGAGCGACAGCAGGTACACGGACTTGGATGTTTGCAAAACGGATGAATTATACGCGCCTTGGCTGCGATGATAGAATACCCATGTTTCCGAACGCCCGACCAGACGTTGTTCCCTTTTATGATGAGTGGAATAAATTATTCCAACAATATAGGGAGGAACTTCAAGAGATGGTGAAAGCAGCTTCCTAGAAATAAGCTTGCCTCTGAGGGTGTTTTATCCTTATTGTACTATAAGTTAGAGAGGATTTAGGGGCAGACTGTGAGTGAAGATCTAAAACCGATATGGGCAATCATTCCTGCAAGAGGGGGATCCAAGGGTATCCCTAAAAAGAATATTGTCGATTTAAATGGCATGCCGCTTATTGCCTATTCGATTTTGGCAGCACGCAAAAGCGGTCTCGTTGATCGCGTTATTGTCACCAGCGATGATGATGAAATTCTAGAAGTAGCGCGTGGTTACGGGGCGGAATGTTATAAACGTCCTGCAGAACTGGCTCAAGATGAGACAACCACAGCAGATAGTTTAAGTCATTTATTTCTCTATCAACTGGATCTTCCTGAGAAGGTTCAAGGACTATTGTTGCAACCTACGAGCCCCTTTCGAACAGAAGATCATATCCTGAGGGCTTTGCAAAAAAGTCAAGCCCATGATGAAGCGCCGATTGTGAGCGTCACAGAGCCATCGGAACATCCAATGAAAGCTTTTGAAATCTCGGAAAATGGTACCCTGCATGGTTTTTGGAGCGATCAGGCGCCTTACACACCTCGCCAGAAGCTCCCTAAACTTTATATGCCGAATGGCGCGATCTATATCTTTGATGTAGAGCTGTTCATGAAGGAAAGACACTTTCCAAGAACAGGGGTTATACCCTATGTAATGAGTGTGAAAGATAGTCTTGATATAGATACTCCGGATGACCTGGAACTTGCACAGATATTGATGAAGAAACGGAAACTAAAAGATGGCTGAATTTTTTATAGGTAATCGTAAAATTGGTCCAGCTGAACCTCCATTGGTTATAGCGGAGATTGGCATTAATCACGGCGGTGATCTAGAGACAGCTAAACAAATGGTTAAGGCTGCTGCTGATGCAGGCGCAGAAATAATAAAGCACCAGACCCACATTGTTGAAGATGAGATGAGTGGCCACGCAAAAGCAGTGATTCCGGGCAATGCTGATATTTCTATCTATGAAATCATGGATGATTGTGCCTTAACTCCAGAAAATGAAAAAGCACTGAAAGACTATACAGAAAGCCTTGGCGTTATCTTTATTAGTACACCCTTTTCAAGAGCGGCTGCAGACTTCTTGGAAACATTAGATGTTGCAGCCTATAAAATTGGCTCAGGCGAATGTAATAATTATCCTCTTGTGAAGCATGTGGCAGGATTTGGAAAGCCAATCATTCTGTCCACTGGTATGAATGATATCAGCTCAATTCGCCCTAGCGTTGAGATTATGCGAGATGCAGGGGTGCCTTTTGCCTTGTTGCATTGTACAAATATCTATCCTACCCCTCCTGAACTCGTGCGCTTAGGAGGGGTACAAGAGTTGAAAGAAGCTTTTCCTGATGCTGTGGTTGGTTTATCTGATCACACAGTAGGAAACTATGCTTGTTTAGGAGCTGTGGCTGTCGGCGCCGACATTTTAGAGCGTCACTTTACAGATACTATGGAAAGAGAAGGCCCCGATATTGTTTGTTCCATGGATCCTGAGGCAATGTCTGATTTAATTGAAGGCGCCTCAGTGCTCCAAAAAGCACGAGGAGGACAAAAGGGTTTAGTCCAAGAAGAAATTGTGACTGCAGATTTTGCTTTTGCCTCGGTTGTAACGATTAAGCCTATTCAGGCTGGAGAAGTTCTTACAATGGAAAATATTTGGGTGAAGCGTCCAGGGACAGGTGAATTTAAAGCGGATGATTTTGAAGGGTTGCTGGGACAAAAGGTGACAGCTAACATTCCTGCCGATCATCAACTCAGAGCCCAAGACGTTCAGTAGAGGAAGAATAATGACAGAAGCTAACATCCTTGAGGAAGGTAAAAAGCGTGTCGTCTTTTTAACCGGAACACGTGCTGATTTTGGTAAGCTAAAGTCGCTTATTTCTATACTGCAGCAGAGCGAAGACTATGAAGTCCACCTTTTTGTGACGGGCATGCATATGTTACAAAAATATGGGTATACCTGTTCTGAGGTTGAAAAGTCAGGATTTAGAAATCTCTTTAAATATATCAATCAAAATGAATACGACAGTATGGATGCCATCTTAGGGAAGACCATCAGTGGCTTATCTGATTATGTTAAAGAAATTCAGCCGGATATGATCATTGTTCACGGGGATCGCTTAGAAGCCTTGGCTGGCGCGGCTGTTGGAGCCTTGTCAAATGTACGTGTCGGTCACATTGAAGGCGGTGAAATATCTGGAACTATTGATGAAACCTTGCGCCATGCTGTCACAAAATTGTCCGGATATCATTTTGTTGCTAATGCCAAAGCAAAATTAAGGTTAATGCAACTCGGCGAAGAAGAAACAGCAGTCCATGTGATTGGATCTCCGGATATGGATATTATGAGATCTGATGCGCTCCCTTCTCTTGAAGAGGTGAAGCAAAGATATGACATTACTTTTCAGGAATATGGTATCCTGCTTTATCACCCTGTAACGACAGAAACGTCAGGGCGATATGCCAAGGCCATGGAATTGGTCTCCGCCCTTAAGGAGAGTGGTAAAAATTATATTGTGATCTATCCAAATAATGACTTAGGGGCTGACCGAATTCTAGAAGCATATAAAGAATTTGAGGGTCACGATCAGTTTAAAATTTTTCCGTCAATGCGTTTTGAATATTTCTTGTCTTTGATGAAGCAAGCCTCCTTTATGGTCGGAAATAGTTCAAGTGGCGTAATGGAAGCCCCTTATTTTGGTGTGCCAGCGATCGATATAGGATCCCGGCAGTCAAATCGGGCTCAGCCAAAGACTTTACTTAAATCTCAGAGCGATAAAGCATCAATTATGAAGGCAATTACTCAAGCACTTGAGATGCCAAGAGAAGCAGAATCGCTCTTTGGAGAAGGGGGCAGTGATCAGAAGTTTAAAGCTGTTCTCGATAGTGAATCTTTATGGCATCGGCCTGTGCAAAAGCAATTTGTAGATTTAATTAACAGCAGTTTGTAATAAAAATCATAGATTTAATCTATTTTATGGTAATCCTATAAAAGAAGTTTCCCTTGAGCGAGGCTTAGTGATAAGGAACAAATTAACAGAGAGTAGTGACGAAAGGGAAGGGCATGACAGAGTCAAATTTTACGCATGAAGACAGTCGCGCCGATGAGCTTTCTCATGCTGAAGTGTATATTGAACTTCATCAGGATAAAGACTTCATTGATGAGCTTGTCGCTCATATCGAGAGTGATAGTCCTGATAACGTCTTCAACTTCCTAGAGCCCTATAATGCAGCAGATGTTGCTGACCTTATGGAGGTTCTTTCCTATAAAGAGCGTCGAGATCTAATCCGCCTTTTGGGTGAAAAGCTTGATCCCGAAGTGCTGTCAGAAATTGAAGGATCAGCTCAGGATGATCTTTACGATCAGCTCTCCAATGAACAAATCGCAGACGCTGTCACTGACATGGAAATTGATGACGCCGTTTACGTGATTGAAGAGCTTGATGAGGAAGATCGATCAGAAGTATTGAGCGCTTTACCTCACGATGATCGTGAGGCTATTAAAGAAAGCTTAAGTTATCCTGAGGACTCTGCCGGTCGTATGATGCAAAAGGATTTGGTTGCGTTACCAGAGTTTTGGAGTGTGGGCCAGGCCATTGATCTTCTGCGGGATCAAAGCAGCGATTTACCTGAGGACTTTTATGATGTCTTTGTAGTTTCTCCCATCCATCATCCAGTAGGTAAAGTGTCTTTAGCTAAGATAATGAGGGCGCGTCGCAGTACTAAAATCCAAAGTATTATGGAGCAAGACCCGCCAACAGTGAATGTGATGGCTGATCAGGAAGAAGTGGCGTATCGCTTTACAAAATATCACCTCATATCTGCTGCCGTGACGGATGAAAATAATCGCCTTGTAGGCATGATCACTGTCGATGATGTTGTGGATGTCATCGAGGAGGAGGCCGAAGAAGACATTCTTGCTCTTGCTGGGGTCGGTGAGGAATCTATGGGAGATAGTGTTTTTTCTATCTCGAAAGACAGATTTAAATGGCTTTTTGTTAATTTGTTGACCGCTATTCTCGCATCACTGGTCATCGGTCTCTATGAGCAAACCATAGAAAAATTAGTGGCTCTTGCTGTGCTCATGCCCATTGTAGCCAGTATGGGGGGCAATGCGGCAACTCAAACAATGACAGTGACCGTCCGCGCACTTGCGACCAAAGAAATCAGTCCTGCAAATGCCAGTCGCTCCGTTTGGAAAGAGTTTAAAGTCGCCATGATTAACGGGATATTCCTATCATTGATTTCTGGGGGGGTTGCTGTTTTATGGTTTGGAAACCCTCTGCTTGGAAGTGTGTTTGCAGCGGCCATGATTTTTAACCTGATGTGTGCAGGGTTGTGTGGAATTTTAATTCCTCTCTCCATTGATAAACTTGGACAGGACCCAGCAATTGCTTCCAGTGTCTTTGTGACCACAATCACAGATGTAATTGGGTTCTTTGCTTTTCTTGGCTTAGCGACAGTCGTTCTCCCACCGCTATAGTTTATAAAATCTTCACGATTTGCGAAAAAATCCCCGCAATTCTTTGCAATCAAATTTTTTATTTATATAGTGAGTAGGCAAGAATAGAGGCTCAGGAAACATACATGGCAGTAGAACCAGTATTAATCGTGCATGATAATCAGATGGTTGGCGAAAATTTGCTCTTTTTGGCGCAAAAAATGGCGCTGATGCCAATGGTAGCGCATGATTTATATACGGCACTCGCTTACATTGATAAATACCCAATGATGATGGTTGTTGCCTGCGATGAATTTGGTGAAGAGCCACACACGGCTGCAGAACTCTTTCATGAAATGCATGCTCGCGGCCTTGATAATGTGGTTAAAATCCAAGTGGGAGGATGTGAAGATAAACACGCCCTTCTTACATCTGTAGAGGCTGGTATGGACGATGTCATTCCTTATGATATGGTCGATGCGACCTTTTCCTCTCGTCTTGCTATTTGGATTGCTTCAGAGTTTAAAGGCCTCCCCCCTGACTTGCGAAGAAGGGCGCTTTTTTGTTTAAGGGCAGAACAAGAAAATATTCGTGCCTTAGATGATCGTATTGCCTTAAATACGGTCTTGATGCGCGATGTACTGCTGCAGATCCAAAATGAACTGGAAGGCATGCCAGAAACCTTTGGCTTGACGTATATCGAACGAATGATTTATGTGGCTCGTGCGTCTCTGTTACTCATAAAAGGTGGCTATGAGTTTGAACATTTTTTCAGATTTCCAGATTTAATGTATGTGATTACGCAAGGGATTGATGTTATTTGGCGCGATGAAGTGCCAGTTCTTTTCAGCAGCTTTAACGACTTGGCTCTTGATGCCAGATTCGGCATGGCTGGTGGCCAGCCGATTGCAGCATATGATTATACTAATTTTAAAGTCTAAAATATAAGCCCGACTAAGGCCTAAACGGGCATATTATCGAGTAATCTTACGCGCCCTAGTCTTGCGACAGCCAAGAGGCGTGCAGTGTTTATGTCAGTGACACTATCAAGTTGCTTTAAACTGGTAGGATCGACGATGGTGATATAATCAATGCTTTCAAAGCCAATATCTAAGAGGGATTGCCGGGCAATTCTTTCTGCTTCTCTAAGAGGAGTGCCTGTGTGAATCAGGGTGACGCATTCTTTTAAGACTTGATTAAGATGAGCCGCAATTGCCCTTTCTTTCTCAGAGAGGTAAGCATTCCTACTGCTGGCGGCCAATCCGTCCTTTTCTCTGATCAAGGGAGCCCCTAGAATTGTCACAGGAAGATCAAGGTCTTTGGTGACTTGTTTGATGACGGCGAGTTGTTGATAGTCCTTTTCCCCAAAGACAGCCACGTTACATCGGCTCATGAGTAAAAGTTTGGTTACAACTGTAGCAACCCCATCAAAATGCCCAGGCCGTTTTGCTCCTTCTAATATTTCAGTGATGCCGGATAGGCTGACTGTCGTGGAAAAACCATCTGGGTATATTTCTGACGCATCAGGGATAAATACCAAATCACAGGCCGTTCGAGACAAGGCCTCTAAATCTTGTTTTTCCTGACGAGGATAGCTGTCTAAATCTTCGCCTGCTCCGAATTGAGTAGGATTGACAAAGATGGTCGCAATAATTTTGTCCACAGAGTGAGCAATATAATCCACCAAGGAAAGATGGCCGTGATGCAGGGCTCCCATAGTAGGGACTAATCCCACTTTTTGGCCAGCGCGATGCCAGCGCTGCACATGAGTTTGTAGCTCTTTTTTTGTTCTAACAATTTTCGGAGTGCTCATGGGAAATATCTATTCAATTGATGCCATTTTAATGTCAGAATTTTCTAATCGTGCAAGATCATATTTTGTGAACTTATTATATGAGATGATATTCAAGAGGTCCGTGACATATCTTTCTCCTTTTTCAGAATATTTTTCCAAAGCAGGTGCTAAGCCTGGGCCTGTAATCGGCAAGCTATGTTTTTTCAATTCAATACGACGATCTCTAAGCCCCTGATAGGCATTGTGTCTATTTAAATTGGTCATATATGATATAACACTGTCCAGTAGGAAATCAAAGGCTCTGATACGGTGAGTCATGCCGTCTGGACGATTTGCGGGGACAACGCCCTTATCTTTTGCATTCCATGTCCACTGCCCGAATAACGCTTGATAATTCTGCGAGAAATAACTTGTACCCCAACCACTTTCAATCGCAGCTTGAGCTAAGGCAAGAGAGGGAGGAATAATGTCCATTTTGATAAAAAGACTCTCAATATGAAGATGTGTAATGTCTTTTGTTGGTTTGTATTTAACGCGGTATTTTTTAAAGAGGGGCGTGATCCATCTAATTTCTCTTTTGCTCAATTTTCCACCTTTATGAAGCTTTTTATCCATAGCAATTAGCTTCATTCGGTCCTCGACTATAAGCTCATTTGCCCGCAAAATAAGAGGGAGCATGGTCTTGACAAACAAGTCTTTTTTTACGCGCACGTTGGGTTCGTTTTTTAAACTCTTTGGCAAGGTTGATAAAAAGGAACGTGGGATTACCAATTTACCTTTGTGAATATCTTCTAGCTTGTAATGCAATTGACTATTCACACTAGCACTGTCTTCGGCGGGCAATTGGTGTGATAGATAATTAGGCTCATCCCCTTTAATGGCGGTCATTCGGGCATTAGACAGAAGCCACAAAGACAGGACCGCCGGTACAGAGAGGCTTAGGATAAGATAAAAGGAAATAAGTCCTGTTGTCGCACTTGATTGTTTCATTGGCCCAGATATTTCTTAATTTTCCTACTATATGGCGAATTAAATCAATGTTTCAATAATTATGTGGTTGTCATGTGCTTTCTGAATATGGCAAAAGCAAGATCTATTCGGTTTATTTGATTTAGCCATCAGGCTGTTTATCAGGAGTATCATAGTGTCTCGACCTTATTTAATAGTTTTGGGTAACGAAAAAGGTGGATCAGGAAAATCTACAACAGCTTTGCATATTGTGACGGCTTTGCTGCATGAAGGCTATCGAGTTGGTACAATTGACCTGGATGGTCGCCAACAAACGCTTACTCGCTATATTGAAAATAGACGCAGTTTCTGCAAGCAAAAGGGTGTTGATCTTGCCATGCCGATCGAACGCGTAGTAGCGCGGTCTGATAAACGGCATAAAGATGACAGCGAACAAGAAGAAAAAGAGCGTTTTGAGATGACTTATTCAGAAATGGCTGACCATGTGGACATCATTATTGTAGATTGCCCAGGCGCTGATACGTTTTTAGCAAGAATGGCGCATACAGCAGCAGATACGCTCATTACCCCAGTGAATGACAGCTTTGTCGATGTTGACTTGTTAGCAAAAGTGGATCCAAAGACAATGAAAGTTGCCGGCCCTAGTTTTTATGCGGAAATGGTCTGGAAAGCGCGTCAACGTCGTATGAGTGCTGATGGATCTAAAATTGATTGGGTTGTGCTGCGAAACAGGCTCTCTTCCCTTAGGGCAAAAAATATGGAAAATGTAGAAAATGTTCTTGGCGATTTGAGGCAGCGTATAGGCTTTAGATTTGTTCCAGGACTCGGCGAACGAGTAATTTATAGAGAGCTCTTTCTGAATGGTTTAACGCTTCTGGATCTTAAAACTGAAGGGGTTATGGACGGAAAAGGTCTGACAATGTCGCATGTGGCAGCTCGACAGGAATTGAGAACACTCATCGATGCTTTAAATTTACCTTTTAGGAAAGACGTACCAGTTAAAGAAAGTGATGGTTCTGAATGATTTGGTTGGTGGCAGGGTTAGTATTTGCGCTTGTAATTTATGTTATTTTGCAGTGGCTTGCACGCGCAGAAACAACATCGATCACTAAAGGAATGAAGTCGCTAGGGTTGACGGTGCTTATCCTTTTGAGTGGCCTGAGCCTTCTTGCAGTCTTAACAGGACGAGCTGGCTTTATCCCTGTCTTTCTGTTTTTAGGAGGAATGGCTGTGAAACTTTCACGTTTACCAACAGTTCTTGGAGCAACTGGTTTTTCTTCTCAGCATAAGAGGGGCTCTATGTCGCGTAAGGAGGCCCTTGAGGTGCTTGGACTTGATGAAACAGCGACCGAAAAAGACATCAAGGCAGCCTATAAAAAACTCATAAGCCAGAACCATCCAGATAAAGGAGGGAGCGACTGGCTTGCAGCCAAACTCAATGAAGCTAAGAAAATACTAATTGATGAATAGCATCCTCGTGCAGTTGGAAATCACTCAAATGATCTTCAGACTTCAGGTTCCACCTTTAATTCACTTTGCTTTACTTTATATAAATAATGAAAAATATGTTTAAATCTTCTTAGATATGGGTAAACTAAGTTTAAGGAATGTTGGAGTTATGCATGGCAGAATATGATAATGACGATGGCAATGATGGGAATGACGGCACAGGCGTTTTAACGCGTCCTGAAGCCAAGACGAAAAAACCATCAATGTATAAAGTCTTGATGCTTAATGATGATTATACTCCAATGGAGTTTGTTATTGAGGTTTTACAATCTTTTTTCCGCATGACATCAGAGCAGGCGACAGAAGTCATGCTTCATGTTCATCATAAAGGAGTTGGTATCTGCGGTATCTTTCCTCTCGACATTGCGGAAACTAAAGTGTCTCAAGTCATGTCCTATGCAAGGCAAAATCAGCATCCTTTGCAATGTACTCTTGAAAAAGAATAAGACTGCCCAATATCAAATATATGGCCTGATTTATGCAAAGACAGTCATCAAAGGTATGGATTGAGTTAAAAGTAAATTATTAAGGATTGAAAATTGGCAAGCTTTTCACCGCATTTAGAACAAACATTACATCGCGCTCTTGATTATGCGAATGAACGACATCATGAATTCGCGACACTTGAACATCTTCTTTTGTCTTTGTTAGATGATCCTGATGCTATTGATGTTTTCAAAGCCTGTGAAGTTTCCGTGGAAGCGCTCAGAAAGCGTCTGATTGAGTTTTTAGACAGTGACCTTGAAAGTTTAGTGCTTGATGCAGATGATATGGAAGCAAGCCCTACTGCTGGTTTTCAACGGGTAGTGCAACGTGCAATTCTTCATGTGCAGTCCTCAGGACGAGATCTGATGACAGGCGCTAATTTATTGATCGCCATCTTCGCTGAACGAGAAAGCCACGCTGTTTATTTTCTTCAGGAACAGGACATGAGCCGTCTGGATGCTGTCAGTTTTATGTCTCACGGGATCTCTAAATCAGGGGAAGGGGAAGCCCGTCCTCCACAAGGGGCAGAGGACGATGAATTTATCAACGAAGAGCAAAACACATCTGGCAAAGACAGTGGTAAAGAGAGTGCTCTCGCTAAATATGCCGTTGATTTAAACCAAAAAGCAAAAGAGGGTAAGATTGACCCCTTAATAGGCCGGACCAGTGAGCTCGAACGTGTGGTTCAGATTTTATGTCGTCGCTCAAAGAATAATCCTCTTCTTGTCGGTGATCCTGGCGTTGGTAAAACTGCTATTGCTGAGGGATTGGCACTTCGTATCGTTGAAGGAGACGTACCGGAAGTCTTAAATGAGGCCGTCATATACTCTCTGGATATGGGCACAATCTTAGCGGGGACACGATACCGCGGTGATTTTGAAGAGCGAATGAAGGCGATCGTTAAAGAAATAGAGGCCATTGACAATGCTGTGCTCTTTATTGATGAAATACATACCGTCGTTGGCGCTGGTGCCACAAGTGGCGGTGCAATGGACGCTTCTAATTTGTTAAAACCATCCTTATCAAGTGGTGCTTTGCGCTGCATGGGCTCGACAACGTATAAAGAGTATCGCAGCCATTTTGAAAAGGATCGTGCTCTCTTGCGCCGCTTCCAAAAAATTGATGTGAATGAGCCATCTGTAAATGATGCCATTAAAATATTAATGGGCTTAAAGCCAAAATTTGAAGAACATCATAGTATTCGATATACAGCGGACGCGATTAAAACAGCTGTTGAATTGTCAGAACGCTATATTGGAGATCGGAAACTGCCTGATAGTGCGATCGATGTGATTGATGAAACTGGGGCTGCACAAATGCTTTTGCCTCAATCCCGTAGAAAGAAGACGGTTAGCACAAAAGATATTGAAGCAGTTGTTGCTAAAATTGCACGCATACCTCCGAAAAATGTGACCAGAGATGAAGCCCGTGTCATGGAAACGATTCAAGATGATTTGAAGCGGGTAGTTTACGGCCAAGATGCGGCCATTGAAACACTGACAGCCGCGATTAAATTATCAAGGGCTGGCCTAAGAGAGCCAAACAAACCTATCGGCTCATATCTATTTTCTGGTCCTACAGGTGTTGGGAAAACAGAAGTGGCCCGTCAACTCTCAACCCTTTTGGGTGTTGAGTTGCATCGCTTTGATATGTCTGAATATATGGAACGTCATAGTGTTTCTCGTTTGATTGGCGCCCCTCCTGGTTACGTTGGTTTTGATCAGGGCGGTTTATTGACCGATGCTATTGATCAAACGCCGCATGCCGTTCTTTTACTGGATGAAATTGAAAAAGCGCATCCTGACCTATTTAACATCCTGCTACAGGTGATGGATAATGGCAGTTTGACTGACCATAACGGGAAGAAGATTGATTTCCGAAATGTGATCTTGATCATGACAACCAATGCTGGCGCTGCAGATATGGCTAAATCAGCTATAGGTTTTGGCCGTGAGACCAATGATGGGGCCGATGAGGAAGCCATCAAAAAGATGTTCACCCCAGAATTTAGAAACCGCCTTGATGCAACAGTGGCCTTTGATTATTTACCTCCGGAAATTGTTGAACGCGTTGTTGAGAAGTTTGTTCTTCAACTTGAGATGCAGCTGGCGGACCGGGGTGTTGAATTTGCCTTGACTGAAGCAGCTAAGGCATGGCTCGCCAAAAAAGGATATGACAAATTGTATGGGGCACGTCCTCTTAGTCGTGTGATCCAAGATCACATTAAAAAACCGCTTGCGGATGAATTGCTCTTTGGAAAATTGAAAAAAGGCGGAGAAGTGACAATCGGTATGAAAGAGGGTGAACTCACGTTTGAAATTATTCCTCATGCCCCTAAACCGAAATTAGTAGCCGCTGAGAAACGCAAGTTGATCGAGGATAAGGGCGAAGACGGCAATGATAAAGAAGTAGAGCCTGTCCATTAGCGAACAGGTCAATTTTCAGAAGGCGGTCCAGATAATTTGTGACCGCCTTTTTTTATGTTTCTTGTAAATTTAAACTGGCACTATTTATACAATAGCGAAGGCCGGTAGGAGGCGGGCCGTCTGGAAAGACATGGCCAAGATGGCTTTCACAGCGTCCGCAGACAACTTCTATTCGTACCATTCCATGAGAGACATCCCGTGTTTCTTTTACGGCATTTTCACTGATCGGTTCATAATAACTTGGCCATCCTGAGCCGCTATCATATTTGGTTTTACTATCAAATAAATTTTGTCCGCACCCGACGCATTCATATATACCAGGGGTTTTCGTGTCCCAGTATCGACCTGTGAAGGCACGCTCAGTGCCCCCACATCGGGCGATTTCATATTCAGCAGGGTTTAGCTTCTCCCGCCATTCTTCATCAGATTTCGGAATTTTTTCCTCACTCATTCTTGGACTCCACACCCAGTGCATAAGATATACCGTCCTTGGGGATCGTTAAAGAGGGACAAGAATTCAAATTCCTTTTTAAATGCTTTAAGGACTTTTTGTGCAGGATTTATCTTCGGCGCATTGGTATCAGAATTTCTGCGAAGAAGCTGCTTGAGCATTTCATCAAATTCGTCAGGCGCATCTTTTACGATATAACTGTTATAATTTTCAATATCTGCGAGCTTCGCCGCTGCATTGATAGCATCGTCTAGGGTGCCAAGTTTATCGACTAGCCCATTTTCTAGAGCTTGGCGACCAGTCCATACGCGTCCTTGAGCGATTTCATGAACAGTTTCCTTCGTCATGTTTCGCCCCCTCGCCACAAGGTCAAGGAATTCGTCGTAACCATTCTGTATATTAGCAGAAATGACAGAACTGTAAGCTTCGTTGAGAGGGTCTGCTATGCCCATGCCCTTCATCCATTTGCTGGTTCCCACACTATCACTGCTAATACCTATTTCAGAAGTGACTTTTTCAAATGTTGGGATCATTCCAAAGATACCAATGGACCCTGTAATTGTCGTGGGACTCGCCCAAATTTCATCGGCCTCAGCGCTGATCCAATACCCACCAGAAGCTGCCACAGGTCCCATAGACACAACCACAGGAATGCCCTGAGCTTGGGCGGCAACAAGTTCTTGTCTGATAATCTCTGAAGCATAAGCAGACCCACCTGGGCTATTGACCCTTAGGACAATGGCTTTCGTGTTTTCATCTTTTCTGAGGCGTCGAATGTCACGGGCAACAGTCTCTGCTGCGACAACAGTAACGTTGCCATATCCACCAACAATATTGCCTTGAGCGATCAACACTGGAATTTCATTACTTGAAGAGGAACTGTTCCAATCTTTTGTCGCTCTCAGGTAATTTTGCATGCTAATTTGTTTGAAGGTATCGCCTGATTGACCATGTTTATCCGCCAAGACATTACGATAATCTACACGAGAAGCTAATGTGTCGACCAAGCGTGTCTTAAGTGCATATTCAGCAAAATTCCCTTTCACGGTTTTAAACTCTTCGGGGAATTGGTCCAGATGCTGTTGAAGTGCTGCTTTGTCCATGCCGCGGGCTTCAGATATGACGCTTAGATAATCGTTCCAGAGGCCGTTGAAAAGAAACTCATAAGAAGCCCGTGCTTCATCACTCATACTGGTGCGTTCATAGGGCTCAATCGCACTCTTATAGTCGCCAACATGAAAGATATTCACTGTGACGCCTACTTTATCAAGCATGCCTTTAAAGTATGTTAGATTTGCATTGTAGCCAGTGAGCAGAGCGCTACCAGCCTTGTTCATAAAGATTTGATCTGCTTGGCTTGCTATTAAATAGTCGCCTTGAGAATAGCTGGATGAAATAGCATAAACCGGTTTATCTGTTGTCTTAAAATCCTTAAGCGCATCGACAATGTCATGGAGATGAGCAATGCCAGCCCCGCCCATACTATCCGTATATAGAGCAATAGCCCCGATACGTTTATCATTCTTAGCATTGTGAATGGCTTTGAGGATATCATGAATTGACGTTTCAACTGGCGCATTCGAAAATTCTGTTAAAGCGATATCAAAGGGGGACACTTCTTGTTTGAGTTCAACAATATTTCCTCTTGGATTAAGGAGTAGGACGGCGCCTTTGGGAACACTCACCCCTGCCTTGAGCTCAGAAGATCTCTGAGAGCCAGCGAGAGCAAAAACTAACAGGAGAAGAACAAGAGTGCCCAAGGCGAACGTGCCTGTTCCTTGTATGAATTTGCCAATAGCTTTTATGATTTCCCAAATACCCTTCATGAGTGCCTCGCTTTGTAAATATGATGCCTCTTGTTAATTTGGGTGCTAGGTCCTTGAACGTCAACCTTTTTTCCTGAGTATTTTTCTGATAAGACAGAAAGAATTCGGGAGGAAAAAATATGACAGCATCATTTCAATCAATAATGGATCGGGCTCTTTTAAGAAAAGGAGGGGAAAAGGCGTTGCAGGCTCTGTTAGAGGACATACCTCAAACTCATGCTTTTGAAGAAATTCCAGACGATCGTGTTTTATCCATGATGTGTCGCGTGATCAACCAGGCTGGCTTTAACTGGTCTGTTATTACTAAAAAATGGCCGCAATTCGAAGAGGCCTATTTTGGTTTTGATGTTGATAAATTGGTTCAACTCTCTCCAGATGAGTGGGAAGCATATGTAAAAGACAAGCGTGTGGTCCGAAATTGGCAAAAAATTAAGGCGGTTTGGGAAAATGCTCGATTTGTGAGCCATATTTCTGAAGAGCATGGGTCTTTTGCACGGTTTATGGCCAGTTATGGAGCAGATCAACAGATTGATTTGATGGCCTATCTAAAGAAACACGGCAGCCGTCTAGGAGGGAATACAGGAATGTTTTTACTGCGCTTTCTTGGTAAGGATAGTTTTATTCTCTCTCGCGATGTAATTTGGGCCATCAGAGATGCGGGCGTTGATATTGCAGAAAATCCAACATCCAAAAGGGATTTAACGGCTATTCAAGCTACCTTCAATCAATGGCATAAAGAAACAGGCTTATCATATACCTATCTCAGTCGTATTGCTTCTTATTCCATCGGAACTGATAATTCTGCAAATAAAATTCAATCTGAACTTAAAAAGCTAGGTTTGGATGCTTAAGTAAGTAGTATAACTATAAATCAGTGAGGAGAGAAGAATGAGCCATATTCCAACAACCACAAGCAGCCGTCACTATAGAAGCGAGAGTATCAATGACGACATTGATTATGAAGTGAAGGGCAGTGAGATGCAATTTGTTGAGATCGAATTAGATCCCGGTGAAAGTGCTATCGCTGAGGCGGGAACAATGATGTATAAAGCGCCCACGATCACGATGAATGCTGTGTTTGGCGATGGCTCTGGTCAAGAGGGCGGTTTCATGGGCAAACTCTTAGGTGCCGGGAAGCGATTGCTGACAGGAGAAAGTCTTTTCACGACTGTCTTTACACATGAGGGACACGGAAAAGCCCATGTTGCCTTCGCGTCGCCCTATCCTGGCAATATCATTCCCATGAAACTTGATGATATGGGAGGGCAGCTTATTTGCCAAAAAGATAGTTTTCTCTGTGCCGCAAAAGGCGTATCGGTGGGTATTCATTTCCAGAAAAAGATCATGACAGGGCTTTTCGGCGGCGAAGGTTTCATCATGCAAAAACTTGAAGGAGATGGCTGGGTCTTTGTTCATGTGGGAGGAACTGTGATCGAAAAAGAACTAAAACCGGGTGAAATTCTGCATGTTGATACAGGGTGTCTCGCGGCAATGACAGCAGATGTCGATATGGATATAGAAAGTGTTGGCGGTGTTAAGTCGATGATTTTCGGCGGAGAGGGCGTATTCTTCGCTCGGCTTCAAGGTCCTGGCAAAGTATGGCTGCAAAGTTTACCCTTCTCTAGACTTGCAGGACGTGTTCTTGCAGCGGCCCCTCAAGGCGGTGGTCTTGATAAGGGTGAAGGATCAATATTGGGAGGTATCGGCGATATTATTGGCGGCGATAGAAGGTTTTAGGCGAGACAGTGTTTCCGGTAAAAACCTTCACTCTCTATAAAGAAGCTTGCTTCTATGCGACATTCCCCAGCGTGACGATGACTCATTCTGGGGATATTCTTGTTGCTTTTAGGCGTGCACCTGATCACCGCTGGCTTGTCAATAAAGATGAGGACCTGCCCCTCAAAGATCATTTTAATTCGGTTGATCACATCCACTCTCGCTCTCATATTGCTCTCATAAGACTTGATCGAAATTTGAAGCAAGACGGGGAAGTGTCTATTCTTCCTTGTGACCCAGAGGCGGCAGATCAAGAAGCCAATTTATTAACTTTATCGTCTGGACGGATTATACACTATGGGTTCATGTTTTATCCAGTTTTGCCTGAATATTATGAGGCCTTGAAGGCACAGGGTTGTCATCCAAGACGTAATAAATTTTATGGCGTCGATTACTTGTTTTGGGGGAGCTACAGCCGGACGTCAGATGATAACGGCCAAAGCTGGTCCGCACGGACGCTTTTGCCGGTACCGTCTTATTTCAAAGGGAATAAAATTGCAAAAAAAGCTTTGCAAGGAGGACCTGTTCGCGGGCGTGCCATACAAACACGAGAAGGGACTATCCTCTTGTCGGTCTATAAAGAGGACAAAGAAAGTCGTGCGCCTGAAGTGACTCAGTTTTATCAATCTTTAGATGAAGGTGAGACGTGGGGAGAGGTAGGAGATACCCTTTGTATGCCCGCCATACATTTAAGAGAGCCTGCGCTTGCAAACTGGCCGGATGAAAATCAATTCACTGTCTTTCACCGGACGAAAGGCCTAGAGGGAGGCGATCACCTTGTGACTGCTAGAGGGGCTCTTGACACCTTAAAGACAAAACAGCCGCAAGTGCATCAAACCAGAGGGCATCCCTATGATCCACTCATTCTACAGGATGGACGTCTTTTCTTAAGCTATGGCTATCGCAGTGCTCCTTATGGTGTTCGATATAAGATCGTGGAAAAAAATCAGGCCCTCGATGACGCCGAAGAATATGTTATCTGTGAAGACAGTCATGGCCATGATTGTGGCTACCCTTGGGCTGTAGAGATGTCATTAGGGAAAGTTCTTGTGGTTTATTATAAAACATTTGAGGATGGCCTGCGGGGGATCGTTGCGAGTATAGTAGAAGTGGATATGATATGACAACTGTTCAAGATTTACGCGATCAAGGGTATCATACCTGGGATATGGATATAATCGAGCCATTTGAGGAAAATAATGGTCCTTTTCTGATGAAGAAACAAGAAGATGGGTCGTGGGTGACAGCCCTTGTTGTTGAAGAAAAACATTTAAATGGTCATAAGACGATACACGGCGGGGCTTTGATGACGCTGGCTGATGTAGCTATATTTGCCTTTGCAAGAGACTTGATTGTTGGTGAGTTTAATGCCGTTACAGTTTCTATGACGGCTGACTTCTTAAAGGGGGCGCAGGTAGGCGACCTTATAGAAGGAAAAGGGCAGGTCACGCGGGAAACTGGCTCTATGATCTTTTCAAGTGGAGGGCTCTTCGTTGGGGATGAGTGTCTCTTAAATTTTAGTGGCATAATTAAAAAGTTGGAAAAGAAAAAAGGCTAAACCAGAGGCCTTACAGAGGATAAAAGAGAAATGGCCCATCTCCATACGCAATTGATTGCCTTTGGCATGATTCAGGCACGGGCCTCAGTCTTTGGAGCTGTCTTACTCTTTTTTATCATTCTCACAGAATTTATATATCCAAGTGACTTTTTCCTGCATCGATATGATTTCCTTCTTTTGACCGCCGTTCTCACTCAGATATTTCTTGTTGTGACAAAAATGGAGAGCATTAAAGAAGTCAAAGTCATCCTCATTTTCCATTTTGTCGCAACAGGGATGGAGCTCTTTAAAACCTTACCATCGATCGGTTCATGGGCATACCCAGGGGCTGAAGATGCCTTATTTTCCTTGGGGACTGTACCGTTGTTCGCGGGCTTTATGTATTCTGCAGTTGGAAGCTTTATTGCAAGAGCTTGGCGTTTGATGGCATTAAAGTTTGATCCTTTTCCTCAGCCTTGGGTTACCTTATCCCTCTCTTTCTTGATTTATTTGAATTTTTTCATTCATCACTATATTTGGGATCTTCGTTATATACTCTTAACAGCTTCTTTAGGGCTTTATTGGAAGACAACAATCACATTTACAGTTGGTCGCGAGCAACATAAAATGCCTTTTTTATTGGCAGCATTTTTGACGGCCTTCTTTGTCTGGATTGCAGAGAATATCGCGACTTTCAGTAGTATATGGCTCTATCCAAATCAAAAATTCGGCTGGCAACTTGTTAGCCCTGATAAAATGTTAGCATGGTATTTATTGCTCTTATTGAGTTTTGGTTTGGTGAGTTTACTCTATAAGGAAAGGAGAAAAGATCTCTCTAATCCTTAAGGCTTTTTAAAAAAGCAATCAGATGGGCTCTTTTCTCTGTGGAATTCAAAGCTTTGTGTGCTCGATGGCTGCCTTGTCTGAAGCCTTTCTCTTGCAAAAGGTAACGATTGAGGGCTTCTTCATCCCATATACCTTTTCTTGCGATCAATTGAGCAGAATAGTCAAAGCCGTCTAAACTCGCAATTTTACGGCCAAAAACCTTCCATAAATTTGGCCCGTGTTTCTTTGGTTGATTGGGTGCAGCTGTATGGCAAGCCAAACAGGGGGGGAAGAGAGAAGCACCAAGAGGGGCATGTCCCTGTTGAAGAGCATGTTTTAATCGGCTGTTATCTTCTGCAAAATTTGCAAATAAAGCCTTGAGAATGCGGTCCCTTTTTTCAGCACTTTCAAGGCCGAGAAAATGCATTTTTGTCTGGGGCACCATTGTATTAGGATTAAACAAGAAGGCTTCTAAGGAGAGGCGATTCCAGACATAGTCGTGGTTTTTTAAAGAGCTACTATAGCCATAGTCAGGAAGGCTAGCTACTTTGCGCCCAAGAATTCCATATAAATTGGGGCCATAAATATGTGTGCCGCCCTTATTAAAGGTGTGACAGGCCATGCAATCCAGCAGAATGTCGCCTGCGGGATGCTTTTCTGAGGCCGCTATAGGAAAAGCCCAGAGGGTAAATGCGAGTAACAGAGTTTTGCTCATGGTTTTTAATTACTCTTTGCGACAGTGACCATAGTGTCAATATTTGTAAATTTGTGACGGCTCTCAGACTCCAAGGCAGCATCGATTTCTGCTTCGTCGATTTTTTTCCAATTCTCAAAAGTGACAATCTCGAGGGATCTGTCTTTAATGATTGCATTCAGCCCTTTTCGACCTTGTTTTCCTGCTGGTTTGATATCATTTAAAATCGTTCTTGCAACCTCAACACCATCTGGTTTGTTCGTGCCGATCGTCCCCGTCGGACCGCGCCGGGCCCATCCGCTGCTGTATAAACCAGGGGCGATTTTGCCAGATGAATCTGAGAGAAATCGTCCCTTATTTTTGTCATAAGGGATGTCTTCAATTGGACTGCTTTTATAGCCGATACAACTGACAACCATCCCAGCAGGCAGGACTTCACTCTCTCCAGTTCCAGTTGTCTGGCCTTCGTCATTGACTTCTGTGGTTTCAAGGCGAATACCGCACACACAAGCCTCTCCAAGTAAAGCCATGGGGCGCCTGAAAAACTTCAGATGCAATCTTATAGGCTTATCGTCAGGCTTGTTGGTGGCAAGATCTTTTAGAATTGCTAGGTTTTTCTTTGTCGCTCCTTTAGAGTCTTCAACAGCCTTTTCACTGGGCATATCATCTGGATCTAGAAGAGCTACGCAATTTTCCAATTTATTTAATTCCCCAAGTTCTTTTGGTGTGAAGGCTGCATGCAAGGGGCCTCTACGGCCAATAAGATATATATCTTTGATTGGGCTAGCGTTGATGGCTTCTCTGGCATGGCGCGCAAGATCCGTTCCTTCCATCTCTGCTGGGGTCTTAGCAAGAATTCGGGCAACATCAACGGCCACATTGCCGTTACCTATGACAGCGACAGATGAAATATCTAAATGAGGGTCAAGATCAGCATAATCAGGATGGCTGTTATACCAGCCTACAAAGGCGCCTGAGCCATAAACACCGTGCAATGCTTCACCGTCGATGCCCAGTTCTCTATCTTTTGCAGCGCCTGTAGCAAGTACGACGGCATCGTATAAATTGAGGAGCTCCTTCAGTGTGATGTCTCTTCCTAAAGAAAGATTGCCCACAAAACGCACATTTTCTTGTTCATTAGTACTTTCATAACGGCGTGCTACATTTTTTATGGATTGATGGTCTGGAGCAACACCAGCTCTTATCAGTCCATATGGGGTAGGGAGCCGGTCAATGATATCAACCCGGGCATTTTCATTTAATTTAGTCAAGGCTTCTGCTGTGTAATATCCAGCAGGTCCAGCACCAATAATGGCGATCCAGAGGGTGTCGTCAGAATTATTTATCCCCATATCAATCTCCCTTCAGACAAAGTGCCATTTTTTGCCACAATCGTCAAATATGACTTATGAGAGTAGAGGCAGTTTTTTCAAAACGAAAGATTTGCTGTTTTAGCTCTTGCGGGTCGTAAATGTTGACACTATGATCGCGCAAAGTTTTGATTGTATCGCCTGCATATACGGAGCAGGAAGGAAAGGGTATATATGTCATTAAAGACAGTATCGCGTTGGTTTGTTCTTGGGCTATCAGTAGCAGCCCTCTCGGCATGTGCGCGTGAGAATCCTCTAGAAGTGACGATTGATCACTGTCCTGCAGTTGCTGTGATGGGAGATATGGGCACCTTTACACGCATAAAAGGGGATAGCGACTTAGCTAAGGATATCGAGTATACGGCAACTTTATCGCGCGTTGATACAGAGTGTAGTCAGGAAGAACAGGTGGCAACGAAGGTTTCCTTTGATATCTCTGTTCTTGCAGGGCCTGCGAATAAGGACCGGTCAGTCACGGTTGACTATTTTGTCTTAACATTAAAAGATAATTATAGCCTTATCTCTAAGAAAACCTATTCTGTTACATTGACATTTGATCGCAGTGGCCGGGCTTCAAAACGCCAAACAATTGATCACCTTGTCCCGACAATAGATCAGGCACGTGAGTATGATTATGAAATCTTACTTGCGCTAAATCTTACACCTAATGAGGTGATGAGAAATATCAAGCGCTGAGGATGATTCGGCTCTAGCTCAGGGTAATATTACAAAGATTTAACGGAAAGGATCAGTCATTCTTTCCGTTTTTTTGTTCGAATCTTGCTTTTTTCCTTCATTTAAGATTGGACGATTGACTCCTCGATCTTTGTGGCTATATTCGCGCCATAGGTCATAGAGATAACTCTATATCTTCAGCGGGAGAGATTTTGGTCCTCCAAAAGCGCCGAAGGAGCAACCGCCCCGGAAACTCTCAGGCTTCAGGACCGCAGAAGATAGACCACTCTGGAAAGCAGAATGTGTTAGCATTCTCACCGACGGGGTAAGCGATTACAAATCGTGAAATCTCTCAGGTTCCGTGACAGAGGGGGCTTGCAACTGGCGAAAGCCAGCGCAACGTAATGCGAAATTTGTAAGTTTGTTTGAACGGAAATTTTATGACTGATACCAATACTCTTTTAAAGACACCCTTATATGATCTCCATGTTGAATTGGGCGGTAAAATGGTCCCTTTTGCTGGCTATGCTATGCCCGTTCAATATCCCTTAGGCGTGATGAAAGAACATAATCATACCCGTGAGAAAGCCGGGCTGTTTGATGTTTCTCACATGGGACAGGCTTACGTTCGATCCAATGATGGTAGTGATCCGATTAAACACCTCGAAAAAATTATGCCTTCTGCTCTTGCGGTCCTAAAGCCTGGAAAAATGCGGTATACAGTCCTTCTAAATGAAGCGGGAGGCATCGAAGACGATTTGATGGTGACACGAACTCACGAGCCTGATGGCATGGCTTACATCGTCGTGAATGCTGCATTCAAAGATAAAGACTATGACCTAATCGAGAAGTCTCTTGGCGACAATCTTAACCTAGAACCCTTAGAAGATAGAGCCTTGCTTGCCCTGCAAGGTCCTCAGGCAGAATCAGTCCTTGCTGAGATAGCTCCTGAAGTTGCTAACCTTGGGTTTATGGAAGCAACATCAGTGACCCTTGAAGGCGTTGTTTGCTGGGTTGCTCGCTGTGGGTATACGGGCGAAGACGGTTATGAAATCTCAGTCCCTGAGGAATTTGCGGATGCCTTTGCACGTCGACTTCTTGCCCATGAAGATGTGGAAGCAATAGGTCTCGGCGCGAGAGACAGCTTAAGATTAGAGCCTGGTCTTTGTTTAAGTGGCCATGACTTTGATGGCTCTAAAAGCCCTGTAGAAGCCAATATTTCTTTTTGCCTGGGTAAAAAGCGTAAAGAAGCTGGCGATTTCATTGGTGCTGATAGAATTCTTAAAGAGCTGGCAGAAGGTGTCGACACCCTCCGTGTCGGGATCTTACCGTCGGGAAGAGCGCCTGCTCGAGAAGGGACGGAAATTGCGAACGCAGAAGGTACAGTTATCGGCGTGATAACCTCTGGTGGTTTTGGTCCAACAGTCGGGGGGCCTATTGCGATGGGATATGTTCCAGCTGATTATTCAGCAGAGGGGACCGAAGTTAATTTGATAGTGCGCGGAAAGGCAATGCCTGCAAAAGTTGCTGCGATGCCCTTCGTGGAACAGCGCTATAAACGTAAATCTTAAGTAGATCATGAACCAAACGATCAATCATATCAAATCTAGTCAGGGAGATTAAAGATGATTAAATATACAGAAGACCACGAATGGATCGCAGTTGACGGTGATATTGCAACAATCGGCATTACAGACCATGCGCAAAATGCTCTTGGTGATGTCGTTTTTGTTGAGTTGCCAGAAGTCGGGGCCGCTTATGGGCAAGGCGATGATGCCGCTGTCGTAGAATCTGTGAAAGCAGCTTCAGAAGTCTATGCACCTATCAGTGGTGAAGTGACCGAAGTGAATAGTGCACTAGAAGACGATCCTTCTCTTGTGAACAGTTCAGCGACGGATGCAGGCTGGTTCTTTAAGTTGAAAATTGCGGACAGCAATGAACTTGATGAAATGATGGATGAAGACGCTTATTCTGATTTCATCGCGGACTAATCCAAACCATATTTCGAGACGGACTATTGTGTGCGTCTCTAACTTTTCCTTTGGAGACCCCTAGATGCGTTATTTACCTCTTTCGGACGCTGATAGACAGGATATGCTATCAACCATTGGCGCCTCAAATGTGGATGCTTTGTTTAGCGACGTTCCTGCTGAATTTCTAAACGCTAAAATTGACTTGCCAACACGAAAAACTGAGTTGGAAGTTGAGCGTCATATGTCCAAGTTGGCTGCTAAAAATACTGCAGCCGGCTCAGTGCCTTTCTTTGTTGGTGCAGGCGCTTATCATCACCATGTTCCTTCTTCTGTTGATCACCTGATCCAAAGAGGGGAGTTTCTGACGGCTTATACTCCTTATCAGCCTGAAATAGCCCAAGGAACCTTGCAGGTGATTTTTGAATTTCAGACTCAAGTTGCGCAGCTTACAGGGATGGATGTAGCCAATGCTTCCATGTATGATGGGTCCACAGGCTGTGCCGAAGCGATTATGATGGCTCGTCGTGTCACAAGGAAAAAGAAAGCAATTCTTGCGGGCAATCTTCATCCGCATTACCGCGAGGTTTGTCTAACTCAGACACAATATACGGATGATGAGTTGGTGTCTCAAGCGGCAAACCCTTCTGATCCAGAGGCGGAACTTCAGGCTGTTATCGACGCCATTGATGACACAACAAGTTGCGTCCTCGTTCAAAACCCTGATGTTTTTGGCAATGTTCGTGATCTAACTGCAGTGGCAGAAAAAGCCCATGCTCACAAGGCATTATTAGTGGCTGTGTTTACGGAAGTTGTTTCTCTAGGGGCCCTTAAATCTCCAGGTGAGATGGGTGCTGATATCGTTGTAGGTGAAGGGCAATCTATCGGAAATGGACTGAACTTCGGTGGTCCTTATGTTGGTCTTTTCGCAACGAACCAGAAATATGTTCGCCAAATGCCGGGACGGCTGTGCGGGCAAACTGTTGATGCAGACGGAAAGCGTGGATTTGTTTTGACACTTTCTACAAGAGAACAGCATATCCGCCGCGAAAAAGCGACGTCAAATATATGTACGAATTCAGGCCTTTGCGCTTTAGCTTTTTCAATTCATATGTCTCTTTTGGGTGAAAAGGGAATACGTCAGCTTGCCATGGTTAATCATAAGAAAACACTTGATTTGAAAACAGCGCTAAATTCTATTGAAGGTGTTGAGGTTCTTAACAAAGCCTTCTTCAATGAAATCACTCTTCGCATCACTGGAGATGCTACGGATGTTGTGGAAAAACTTGCGAAGAAAGATATTATCGCGGGTGTGCCTGGGGGGAGGTTATTTCCAAATGCAGGCCTTGATGATCATATTCTTTTGGCAGCAACTGAATGCGTAACTGATGATGATATTGCGGCACTGACTGCTGGTTTGAAGGAGGTTCTCTGATGTCAATGAATTCCGAAGGGCGTCCTACAGGACTAGAAAATGTCGAAGCGACTACGACTAAATTTGAAAGTTACTCAGGTCATCAAGGTTTACGTTTAGCAGAACCTTTGATTTATGAAATAGGATCAACAGAGTTGACTGGCGTGGACTTTGAAGATTTGGAAGAGTTCGATGCTCAGCTTGGGGGCGTAGAACGTCAAAGTGAGATAGGATGCGCTGGTTTGGCTGAGCCTGATGTTATGCGCCACTATACGCGCCTTAGCCGTAGAAATTATGGCATTGATATGGGTGTTTTTCCTCTTGGCTCTTGTACAATGAAGCATAATCCTCGTCTCAATGAGAAGATTGCTCGGTTGCCTGGATTTTCAAATGTTCATCCATTGCAGCCAATGTCGACTGTTCAAGGAGCAATTGAGCTCATGGAAGAGCTTTCAACATGGCTCACACGCATGACAAATATGCCGGTTGTCGCCTTGTCCCCCAAAGCAGGAGCCCACGGCGAACTATGCGGTGTGATGGCCATGCGTAAGGCTCATGAAGCGAAGGGAGATGCACGGTCTGTCGTTTTATGTCCGGAGTCAGCCCACGGGACAAACCCTGCAACTGCTGCCTTTTGCGGTTATAAAGTTAAAGCAATTCCGGCTAAAGATAATGGCCGTGTAGATATGCAAGCTTTGATAGCTTCTCTGGATGAAACGGTGGCTGCTGTTATGCTCACAAATCCAAATACCTGTGGGTTATTTGAAAATGAAGTGAGACAAATTGCCGACGCCATTCATGATAATGGGTCTTATTTCTACTGCGATGGTGCGAATTTTAATGCCATCGCTGGTAAAGTTTGCCCCGGTGATCTTGGTGTTGATGCCATGCATTTTAACTTGCACAAAACCTTTTCGACGCCCCATGGCGGAGGTGGACCTGGATCTGGGCCTGTTGTTTTCTCAGATCGCCTAAAAGACTATGTGCCTGTTCCTTACATTGTGAATGATGCAGAGGGTAAATTTGCCCTAAAAGAGTGGTTAGAGATCGAAGGGGATACTTCTTTCGGGCGTCTGACGGCTTTTCATGGTCAAATGGGTATGTATACGCGTGCTCTAACATATATGCTCTCTCACGGGATTGATGGTATCAAGCAAGCGTCTGAGGATGCTGTCTTGAACGCCAACTATGTCCAAGCCTCTTTAAAAGAGGACATGTCGCTAGCCTTTGACAGCTACTGCATGCATGAATGTTTATTTGATGATGGCTTCTTAAAAGATACAGGTGTCACAACTCTTGATTTTGCTAAAGCAATGATTGATGAAGGGTATCACCCGATGACTATGTATTTCCCGCTTGTTGTTCATGGCGCGATGCTTGTGGAGCCAACAGAATCAGAGAGTAAATATAATTTGGATCAATTTATTAGATCTATGAAAGGTTTGGCAGCAGAAGCAAAGTCTGGCAATAAGCAAAGATTCCTTGCTGCCCCTTACCATGCGCCTTATGCGCGCTTGGATGAAACTTTGGCAGCGCGAAAGCCTATTCTTCGATACGAGAATAACGAAAGCTAAACCTTTTTATTGTAATTCTAAAAAGCAGGGCCTTGGCCCTGCTTTTTTCTTTAACAAGCGTGCACAAATGTTTTATGCTTAAAGAAATAGTGCTTAGGGGGCTTTATGAGTAACGAACAATCTATATTGGTGGTCGACGATTCTTCAACTTATCGGGATATTGTAGCCCACGAACTCAGACAAGAGGGCTATTTGGTTTCCACAGCAAGAAATGGAAAAAAAGCCTTAGATATTCTTAAGACTGAGCAGTTTAATTTTATCATTACAGATTTGGATATGCCAGAAGTAGATGGGTATGGTCTCATAAAGGAGATAGCAGGTTTAAGTTGGAGGCCTGGTGTCATTCTTATGACGGGGCATGCTGAAAAAGCACTTCACTCTGCAGAACAGCTTGCCATTGCATATTCAATCAATTTGCTGGCGACGTTACCAAAGCCTATTCCTGTAGAGAAAGTGCTTTCAGCGCTCACAGATTTTGTTCGCTCTAGAAGTGATGAGGCGGGAGTGTCAGATTCTATTCTTTCTGAAACTGAGTTCATGCGCGGCTTGATGACAGATGGCCTGGTACCCGTATATCAGCCTCGTGTAGATGCTAAGACATTGAAAGTGACAGGCGTTGAGGTTTTTGCACGGTGGAGATCAATATCAGGTGGTTTAATGGGAGCGCATTCTGTTCTCACTTTGGCGTCAGAGAAGGGGTATATGGATGTCCTGACATATCGGATGCTTGAATTGGCTGTTGAACAGTGCGGCGAGTGGCTAAGCCAGGGCATTGAGATGCCCATCTCTCTCAATTTAAATGCCGAAAACCTAAGGAAAAGTGATTTCTCTGATATTGTAAGCGGCCTGTTAGATCAGCATAATGTGCCCCCAGAAATGGTAACACTTGAAGTTGGCGAAGCAGATATGTTGATTGACGAGCGAAAGTTACTGGAAGAAATGGGACGCCTTCACCTAAGAGGACTGGGCCTCGCTTTAGATGATTTTGGTACGGGCTTTGGGTCATTGATGAGACTACACAAAATCCCTTTCTCTGAAATAATCATTGATCGAGGATTTCTCGATACCGCCCTAAGAGATAAAGTCGCTTTCACAATTTTAGAATCAGTTGTCGATCTGGCACACAAACTTGATATTAAAGCAGCGAGTTGTGGTGTGTCGGACGCCCAGACCCATGCGCTTACAAAAAAATTGAATTTTGATACGCTTCAAGGGTATATCTTGGGTAAGCCGATGTTACCGAATGATTTTCTGTCCTGGCTTTCAACATTGAATGAAGGCTGTGTGCACCTTGAACCAGAGGGATAAGTCCCAGATTAACGGTTTTAAATAAATATTTGTTCTACTTTTGTTCTTATGCTATAGTCATGCCATGGAACAAGAAAGAACATATAATCATATTTCAAAAAAACCTGTTATTCAGTCAATTACAGGCCGCCCAAACCCTTTGAAATCATCGAAAGGAGGGGAGCAGGCAAGATTGAATCGAGAACACCGTCATTTAGGCCGTGGTGTTTGCTCAAATCGTACAGGACGGTTTGAGGCTTACCAAAAAATTGAAGAGCCAGAGTTTCCCTTTGGAGAGCAGTCCTATGATAAGACAGACAATCAAACGCGTGTTTTTCATGATGCGACCAAAACCATCATTACAAAGAATGACTCGCCAGATATTCCCTTTAAAAAATCTATTAATGCGTATCGTGGCTGTGAACATGGATGTGTATATTGTTTTGCGAGGCCGACCCATACTTACTTAGGCCTCTCAGCTGGGTTAGATTTCGAACGCCATATAATGATGAAAAGCAATGCTGCGGCATTATTAGAGCAAGAATTAGCCGATCCAAATTATACAGTCACTCCTTTAGCAATGGGCACAAATACAGACCCTTATCAGCCTATTGAAAAGCAGCATAAAATTACCCGCCAACTTCTTGAAGTTCTTAATCGATTCAATCATCCTTGTTCGATCGTGACCAAGAATAAACTGATTGTCCGGGATATTGATTTGTTATCTGAAATGGCGGCTAAAGGACTTGTGAAAGTTTATGTCTCGGTCACCACAGTGGACCCCAAACTTGCAAGAGTTTTGGAACCCAGAGCATCTTCCCCGCAAAAAAGGCTGGATGCTATCCGCTTGTTATCTGATGCTGGAATTCCGACAGGGGCGATGTTTGCTCCTATAATTCCCGCAATTAATGATATGGAGATGGAACAAGTCCTGGAGGCGGTTAAACATGCGGGTGCCAAAGAGGTAGCCTATATTCTTTTAAGGCTGCCGCTTGAGGTGGCGGGTCTTTTTTCAGAATGGTTAACAGCTTATTTTCCAGATCGAAAGGAGCGAGTGCTCTCGCGTTTGAAGGCGATGCGGGGCGGTCGCGTGAATGACCCTCGATTTAAACACCGTATGAAAGGAAAGGGTTTTGAAGCGGAGATGCTTAAACGTCGATTTGAAGTTCATTGTCGTCGTCTTCGGTTAAATATTGGGGAGCAAGCTCATGAGACTAAAGAGGATGCCTTGAATTCATGCCCTGTGAAGTTTACGGTCCCTGCGGATGTGAGGTCGCGTCAGGATAGATCTTCTGGGCAGCTTAATTTATTTGCTTAAAACTGGCTTGCAATATTTTCCGTAGCTCGTTTTAAATGCGGCAGGAATTTCCCTTCACTTGAATACATGAGGCTTATACTAGCCCTTTTATTGCGAAATCTGAATAAATTAGTGGCATGGAGTTTGCGTATGTCTTCTTTAAAGGAGATATATTATGGATACACAAAACTTCAATGTTGCGCTTAATTTGGATTATCCTGAAAGCGATAGTCGCTATATCAATTTAGGGCAGGTTTACCGCAAACAAACAATGGGTGAAAATTTTTGGCTAGATGTTTTGTCTGGAATGGCGAAACAGCTGATGGAAATCACCAATGAAATGCCCGAGAGTTTAGAAGCGGATGACGTTTCCAAGATGCTTCATAATGAATATCGATTTGAGCCGCTTCTTGGATTGGCTAGTATCCTAGAAAAGCCTCATTTAGTCCCTTTTTATGGTGAGACAGTTATAATTAACGGTGTTGCTTGTGCTGGAATTTCTAAATTGAGCGAGCAACTGCTTGATATTTTGCGTCGTGAAAAGATCCTAGATCCAGTCCCATATACAAAAGTGCCGGGTAATTTGTCTATTGATAACATGGAGTTTGATCTGCAGGAAAAGGAAGTTCATTTAATTGGTCGCAAAAGGCTGCGCCCGATCGGGGACCTTAAGCATGACCTTGCTCGCTTCTCTTTTTCATTAGAAGGAGGGTTTCAAGCGTTAAGAATGAAACTTGATGGCACCAATGGTTTTTCCATTAAGGGTTATGAAAGTAACCAAAAGCGTATGGTCAAGTCGATGTTCAAGAGATGGTTACAACGTCTTAATCCTGATTTAGTCAGACAGATCCCTTTGATCATTGCTCTTGATTGTTTTGTTGCGATCCGGTCAGGAGGCTTTACTCCTTTGGAGCAGCAATCAATTCTGGCGCGAGCAATATACGGAATGCACGAATATACAAATGATCGTTTGTTCAAATAGAAATTAGTGCATAATATAATCCTGATAAATCGCCTCTTTTGAGGCGATTTTTTTTGACTTGAAACAAACTGTCTCTATAGTCGACTGTTAGTAAAAATATGATTTTTACAGAGCACAATCGGGGGATAGTGAGCTTAAGTAAAACGTTAAAGGGAATTTATTAATGTTTGGTTTTGGGAACCAGAGTCTTAAAGATGAAATTGCTGGATTAGAAGAAGATTTACGAGTCAAAGATCGGGGTCTTAGAACATATCAACGTATCATTAATACCATGCCTCTTGGTGTGATCACTGTAGATAAATCATCTGCAGAGATGATTTATCATAATGATACTGGGGAACAATTTCTCGAGGAAATGAATCATCCCTTAAAGAATAAAAAGGGAAGTGAAATTCGAGGCGTGTCCTTAACGGATTTTATACCGCAAAGTGAATTGTCTTCTGCAGAGTTTCAATCAAAATCTAGTTTGCCTCTCTTTAAACTTGTTAAGATCGGCCATGACTATTTAGAGATCACAATTGATAGCCTTGATAAAGAAGATGGTAGTTTTGATCGCGTTATATTGACTTGGCGTATAGTGACCGAGCGGGAAGAATTTAGATTCGAAACAGAACGCCTGCGTCAGCTTGTGGACAAAATGCCCATTAGCGCAATGATGATTGACCCTCAAACTCTTTCTATCTCTTATGTGAATGAAGCAGCGGTCACCTCATTGAAATTGTTAAAAGACCACTTACAAATAAATGTAGAAGACCCTGTTGGTGCGTCTATAGATGGTTTTATTCAATTGAATGGATTGGCAGAAGCGATCAAATCCGGTCGAGGCCTTCCCAAAAAAGACAGAATGGAAATAGGCGATCAAGTCCTTGGATTACAGGTGTCAGCAATTATGGCCAGCGATAGCAGCTATATGGCAACGCTTCTAACCTGGACGAATATTACAGCACAGGTTCAGGTTGAAAAAACTGTTGGGGAAACTGTTGATCTCATCAAAAAGGATAGTTTGGTTTTAAATGATCAATCTCAAACCATGTCTCTGGCGTCTAATACAAGCCTGCAGACAGCAACAGAGGTCTCTAGCGCTGCTCAAATTGCGACATCAAATGTTGAAACTGTGGCTGCAGCGACTGAAGAACTTGGGGCATCTGTCCATGAAATTGGAGCACAGATTTCAAGAGCGTCGGAAATTTCAACTAAAGCCAATGGTAAAACTCTTGAGGCCAGTGATCAAGTCAACCACCTTGCTGATGCTTCACAGAAAATTGGAGATGTGGTCAAACTGATTAGTGATATTGCAGAGCAAACGAATTTACTTGCTTTGAATGCGACAATTGAAGCCGCCAGAGCAGGGGATGCAGGTAAAGGATTTGCGGTGGTTGCTAGTGAAGTTAAATCCTTGGCTAATCAGACCGCCAATGCGACAGAAGAAATTACCCAGCAAATTTCGGCTATTCAAAGCGAAACATCTTTAGTGGTGAAGGCGATGGATGAAATTTCGACCGTCATTGGTGAAGTCTCTGAAATTGCAGGCAATATTGCAGATTCAGCTGACCAACAGAGTGCTGCAACATCTGAGATAGCTAGAAATGCTCAAGAAGCGGCGCATGGTACTCAAGAAGTTTCACGCCACATATCAGAAGTTCAGGTTTCTGCAGACACGACAACAACAGCTGTTACAGAGGTTCTTGAAGTGTCGAGCCAATTGACACGTTTGGCAGAATCTTTGAGTGCAGAATTTAATAATATGCTTCAAGATTAAACGAAAGACTTTCTTTAAGTCGAAAAGGCGCCCTAGAGCGCCTTTTCTTATGAATTAATCGGTTTCTTTAAAGAGTTCTCTGCCAATTAACATCCGCCGAATTTCTGATGTACCAGCACCGATTTCATATAGTTTTGCATCGCGCCACAAACGGCCTGTAGGTGTTTCATTAATATATCCCATGCCGCCAAGTGCCTGGATGCTTTCTCCAGCCATCCATGTTGCTTTTTCTGCAGCATATAAAATACAAGCTGCTGCATCTTTGCGTGTTGTTTCACTGCGATCACAAGCTTGAGCTACGGCATAAACATAGGAACGACAAGCGCCCCATGTAGCATACATGTCGGCAAGTTTACCTTGCATGAGTTGAAATTCACCGATGCTTTTCCCGAATTGTTTCCGGTCATGCACAAAAGGAACAACAATGTCTAGACAGGCTCGCATAATTCCTAGCGGCCCACCGCATAGAACAAGGCGTTCATAATCAAGGCCTGACATCAGCACGTTGACACCTCGTCCAACACCGCCCATGACTCGCTCTTCAGGAATGAAGCAATTCTCAAAAACCAATTCACAAGTATTCGAACCACGCATGCCCAGTTTGTCGAGCTTTTGTGCTGTGGAAAAACCTGCGTCAGACTTTTCAATGATAAAGGCTGTAATGCCCCGGGCGTGGGCGTCCATATCCGTCTTTGCATAAACCACTAAGACATCAGCGTCTGGCCCGTTGGTAATCCACATTTTGTTGCCGTTTAGACAATAGCCGCCGTCCACTTTATCAGCCTTCAGCCGCATTGAAACCACATCTGACCCTGCACCAGGTTCACTCATAGCCAAAGCACCAATATAGTCTCCGCTACATAGCTTAGGTAAATATTTTGCCTTTTGCTCTTCATTTGCATTTTTTGAAAGTTGATTAACACAGAGATTTGAAAAGGCCCCATAAGAGAGACCAATTGAGGCTGAGGCACGACTAATTTCTTCCATGGCGATCACATGAGCTAGGTATCCCATGTCAGTTCCCCCGTAGGCCTCAGGGGCTGTCATGCCTAATAAACCAAGCTCACCCATTTTTGGCCAAAGGTCATTCGGAAAGCTGTTTTCCGTATCTGTCTTCTCAGCTAGTGGTGCAATCTCGCTCTCTGCAAATTTACGGACCATGTCTCGCAGCATGTCGATCTCTTCACCGTGATCAAATTTTAAATGGGGGAACTCTATCATGTTACTCTTCCTCTGGTTGGGCTTGGATGTCAAAGAGGACCGTATTTTCTGGGACCTGGTCCTGAACATTGACGTAAATATTTTCTATGATGCCATCAATTGGGGCTGTTAGGCTTTGTTCCATCTTCATGGCTTCCATGATCAAAATGGTGTCACCGGCTTTGACTACATCACCAGCAACTGAGCGAATATCCAATATCTTTCCAGGCATTGGAGAGACAACAGCACCGTCACCGCCTGTAAATGCATCGGTCTCAAAGTCAGGTTTATACAAAGATAACTGATGACTGTACGTGGGCATGGCCAGCATCACAGCATCGTCTGTGGCGGAATATTTCACTTCTTGTTGATACCCGTCCAACTGCAATCGAGCTTCGCTCTCACCAATGTCTATGCGGTGGGCTGTGTATGTTTTGTTCAGGCATGTCACTGTGGTTTCAGTTTCGCCTTCTGAAATGAGTACAGAGGCATCTTTGAAAAGGACAGTATATTGGGCTTTGCTATTCATTCTAAAGCCGTCAAGTACAGCGAAAGGGTCGTTTTCTTTGGGAGCATTTGTTGCAAGAGCATAATGGATCAGTCCAGCAATAGCATAATCTTCAGCTGATGGCTCAGGATCATCGCAAAGGCTTTCAGTTTTCCCATTTAAAAAGCCAGTGTCCAAATTGGCGGCGATGAAATTTTCATCGTGCATAAGCCGAGCTAAAAAATCTCTATTGGTGCGCGTTCCAGCCAGCAGCGTTTTTTTCAAAAGCTTTTGCATGGACTGGATAGCCTGCAGGCGATCATCCCCAAGAACAACAAGTTTGGCGATCATTGGATCATAGTGAATTGATATTTCATCACCGCTGCGAACGCCTGTTTCAACACGCTCCCGAGCATAATCACTTTCAACTGTTTCGAATTTTTCTAAAGTACCAATCGCAGGGAGGAAATTATTGGCAGGGTCTTCAGCATAGAGACGCACTTCAATGGAATGTCCATATGAGCCATCGACAATAGCTTCTTGTGTCATCGGGAGCATCTCTCCTTGTGCTACCCGAATTTGCCATTCCACTAAATCAACGCCTGTTATCATTTCTGTGACAGGATGCTCGACCTGTAGTCGTGTATTCATTTCCATAAAGTAGAAAGGGGCATCCTCTAGCCCGTTAGCGACGTCAACGATAAATTCTACAGTGCCAGCTCCCGTATAGTTCACAGCTTTAGCCGCATTAACGGCGGCATCGCCCATCTCTTTACGAAGATTGTCTGTCATGCCTGGTGCAGGGGCTTCTTCGATCACTTTTTGATGGCGTCGTTGAATTGAACAATCTCGTTCCATCAAGTGGACCGCATTGCCATAACAATCACCAAAGACTTGCAATTCTATATGACGCGGTTTTTGAATGAGTTTTTCGATCAAGAGTTTCCCGTTGCCAAAACTTTTTTCCCCTTCGCTGCGAGCTGCAATAATCGCTTCGACAAGATCCTTTTCACTTTCGACAGCACGCATCCCCTTACCGCCGCCACCAGCAACAGCTTTGATCAAAACTGGAAACCCAATATCAAGAGCTGCCTTGTATAAAGTTTCGTCGTCTTGTGCTTCGCCGTGATATCCTGGAACAACCGGTACCCCGGCATCGATCATAAGTTGCTTGGCAGTCCCCTTCAATGCCATCGCATTCATGCTTTCGGCAGAAGGCCCTATGAAAATAATATCGTTGGCCTTGCAGAGTTCTGCAAAGTCAGGGTTTTCTGAGAGAAATCCATAGCCAGGATGTATTGCTTCAGCCCCCGTCTTTCTGGCTGCCTCTATGATTTTTTGCTGAACGAGATAACTCTCAGCAGCAGCAGCAGGGCCAATACAAACAGCTTCATCCGCCATTTCTACATGCATTGCATCCTGATCCGCTTCTGAGAAAACTGCGACTGTTGACAGACCCATTTCTTTAGAGGTTTGCATCACTCTGCATGCAATTTCACCGCGGTTTGCAATAAGAATTTTAGAGATGCGTTTTATCATGATGGGGCACTCCAGTTTGGTTTGCGTTTTGATAGAAAGGCATCTAATCCCTCTTTTCCTTCATCGGATTTTCTGCGTGCAGCAATTCGCTGTGCCGTTAGATGGCGAAGCTCTGCAGTGATAGGTTGCCCATCCACGTCTGCGATGAGTTTTTTGGCATCAGCCATAGCCGCAGGAGCATTGTTAAGAAGAGCTTCCGCTAGAATGATCGCCTCGCTCATTGGGTCCTCAGCTATGTCATGCAGCAGGCCATAAGCAAGAGCCGCCTGAGCGTCAAAACGTTCCGCAGTCAGGAATAGGCGCCGGGCTTGACGACTTCCAATAGCTGCGACGACGTAGGGACTAATTGTTGCAGGGGTCAGACCCAGCTTCACTTCGGAGAGGGCAAATTTAGTAGAGGGTGCGCCGATTGCAATATCCACCACTGAAGTCAAGCCAACACCGCCGCCCATAGCGACACCCTGGATAACACCGATCACAGGCTTTGGGCAGGTGTTTATGACGGATAACATGTCGGCCAGTTTTATGGCGTCTTGAACATTTTCCTCTTCACTAAAGGAGGCAGCCTGCTTCATCCAGTTCAGATCAGCTCCTGCACTAAAGTTTTTGCCATTGCCAGATAAGATAATGACGTGAACATCTTTGTTCTGCCCTAAAGACGTAAAGGCCTCATTGAGAAGGTCAATGACAGAAGCATTGAAGGCATTGTTAACTTCTGGCCTGTTTAAGGTCACAAAAGCTAAGCCATTATTCTCTATTTTTATTTCTAAATCAGTCATTTATGGGTTCTTTCTCATCTACATTCTAAAGAGGCCGAATTTAGTCTCTTCGATGGGACTGTTTAGGCTGCTTGAGATGGCAAGGGCCAGAACGCGGCGTGTGTCAACAGGATCAATAACCCCATCATCCCAAAGGCGTGCACTTGCGTAGTAGGGGTGACCTTGATGCTCATATTGCTCTTTTATGGGTTTTTTGAAGGCTTCTTCCTCAGCAGCAGACCATTCTTCGCCGCGTGCCTCTTTTCCATCGCGTGTTACGGTGGCCAAGACACCCGCTGCTTGTTCGCCGCCCATCACAGAGATTCGAGCATTCGGCCACATAAACATATAGCGCGGGCTATAAGCCCTGCCACACATGCCATAGTTTCCTGCACCGAAACTGCCGCCAATGATGATTGTAAACTTTGGAACGTTAACTGTTGAGACAGCCGTTACCATCTTAGCACCGTCGCGGGCGATACCAGCGTTTTCATAAGCCTTGCCAACCATAAATCCATTAATATTTTGTAAGAAAACAAGCGGGATCTTCCGCTGTCCACAAAGTTCTACAAAATGAGCTCCTTTTAGGGCACTCTCGCTAAAGAGAATACCGTTGTTGGCAATAATTCCAACAGGCATACCCTCAATATGAGCAAAGCCGCAAACTAGGGTTTCGCCGTAATATTTCTTGAACTCTTGAAATGCACTTTCATCAACGAGGCGTGCAATAATTTCTCTAATATCAAAGGGTTGGCGCGCGTCTACAGGTACGATCCCATACAACTCAGCAGCATTAAAGAGGGGCGCTTTGGGCACTTGCATTTTAAGTTGTTGTTGTTTTTGCCAGTTCAATCCAGCCACAATATCGCGAGCGATCAAAAGAGCATGATCGTCATTCTTTGCAAGGTGGTCTACAACGCCTGATTTTCGAGCATGAACATCGCCGCCCCCAAGGTCTTCTGCGGTAACCTCTTCTCCTGTCGCTGCTTTTACGAGGGGAGGGCCGCCAAGAAAGATGGTTCCCTGATTTTGAACGATGATACTTTCATCCGCCATAGCAGGCACATAGGCGCCGCCGGCTGTACAGCTGCCCATGACCACAGCAATTTGCGGAATGCCCTGGGCAGACATATTAGCTTGGTTAAAAAAGATTCGTCCGAAATGATTTTTGTCAGGAAAAACTTCATCTTGATTTGGTAAGTTTGCGCCGCCGCTATCAACAAGATAAATACAGGGAAGACGATTTTCTTGTGCAATTTCTTGAGCTCGTAAATGCTTCTTCACGGTCATAGGATAATAGGTACCCCCTTTGACAGTTGCATCATTACACACGATCATACATTCAATGCCGGAAACGCGACCAATACCAGCGATTACCCCAGCAGCAGGTATGTCTGCATCATACATATTAAAGGCTGCCAGCTGGCCGATCTCTAGAAAGGCAGTGCCTGGGTCTAATAGTTTTTCAACTCTCTCTCTTGGCAGTAATTTCCCCCGACTGAGATGTTTTTCTCGCGCCCGTTCATGGCCGCCGCGTTTGATTGTTTCAATTTTACTTTTCAAGTCATCGACAAGCTCTTGCATGAACTGCTGATTTGTCAGAAAGCTCGGGTCATTTTTATTCACTGATGTGCCAATGGTATGCATTACACTCCCTCAAGACAGAGAAAAAACTTTCTCTGCATCACTATGTTTCTAGAGTCGAAATTTGACAGGAGTATATCCAGAATCTATGTATAGGTAAAATTGATGATAAAAATAATATCTATAGATGGGGTCTATAATGGATTTATATTTAATTCGCTACTTTCTGGCGGTTGTTGAAGCAGGAAATTTTACACGCGCCGCAAAAAATCAAAACGTTACACAGCCCACTTTATCAGCTGGTATAAAAAAATTAGAAGAGCAAGTTGGCCTCTCTTTATTTGAGCGCACTAATAAACGTGTTTTCCTCACGGATGCAGGCTCTAATTTTCTTCCCCATGCCAAGGCAGTTGTTCACCAAATCAATCTCGCGCAGCAAGCTCTAAAGGAAACGGGCAGGCGGAAATTAATTAGAATTGGCATTCTTATTACGGTTGCTGAAGAATTGATCAGTCAATTCATTGGAAATTTTGCATTAAAACATCCCGATTATGAAATTGAAATTGTCGATGGGACAGAGCGGGAATTAAACAACCGCTTAGACGAACGTATGATTGATTATGCACTTTCGTTGCCTCGTCCAGGACAAGAGGAAGATCAAATTCTGATGGAAGAAGGGTATTCTTTTGCCGTGCAAGCGGGCAGCAAGCTTGCAGGGAAGGCCATGATTTCTCCAGAAGAACTTGTCCATCATAACATGGTCGTTCGCTCAAGATGTGAAGTTCTCAGTGAAACCAGTAAATATTTTACAAGTCACAACATCCGACCCCGCCTCGCCTATCGTACAAGGGATGATAGTCGTGCCCTGGCGATGGTTAGTGCAGGAATTGGGGGCGGATTATTCCCTGATTCCGTCATAAAGACTGATCCAAATCAATCTAGGTTTGATCATTTTAAGTTAGAAGGCTTTGATCAGCACCGTTCTCTAGCCCTATTAAGAGGAGAAGGGCTCAAAAGCGGTGAATCTGTCTTTCAAGAATTTGAAGATGAAGTCAGATCATTTTTTCGTGATATGGATGAAAATTGGGTGATTTTTTGACCATGATTCTGTAAACAAGTGTTAGGCTATGGATGATAAAGCTATTATGATAACGAGTATTTATATTTAGTAAGAATTTTTTTATGGGGTCGATATGTCGCGGACAACTGGAATATTAACAGTCATTGTCATTATGTTATCAACTGGAAGTTTATGGCTTCTTTTCGGTTCAAATGATGAAGAAAGAAAAAGAGGCCGCGGTGGCCGTATAGTGACTGTTAAAGTCGATCCAGTTAAAGAACGTGAATTTTCAGATATTGTTGAAGCTATCGGCAATGCTAAGGCTCGTGAAAGTGTTGTTCTAACCTCTCGCGTCACTGATACAGTCTCAAAGGTACATTTTGCTGACGGCCAAGTGGTCAGTAAAGGCGATTTAATTGTTGAGCTGACACGGGATGAAGAACTTGCCCAATTATCAGAGGCCAAAGCGAACCTTTTAGAAGCAGAAAAACAGTTTGAAAGAATTCGGGATTTGGTTGATCAAGGGAATGCAAGCACAGCAGCTCTAGAAACTTCACAGCGTCGTCGTTCAGAAGCAAATTATCGACTGAAAGCGATCGAAGCCAGATTAGCTGATCGTACAGTGATCGCTCCATTCGATGGTGTTTTAGGTCTGCGTCAAGTCTCAGAAGGCTCCCTCATCAATCAAAATACGGCCATCACAACAATAGATGCTATTGATAAAATAAAGCTCGATTTTTCAGTGCCAGAACGTTTTATTAGTGCTTTAGCTGTAGGCCAGCAAGTCTCAACAAAAGTTGATGCTTATCGAGGGGACCTCTTTAAAGGGGTTGTTCAATCAGTTGATAGCAGGATTGATCCTGTAACCCGTGCTGTAAAAGTCAGAGCATTGGTTGATAATTCAGAGCTTAAGTTGCGTCCTGGCATGTTGATGACTGTTGAATTGATTTCAAGAACATGGGTGGCGCCTTTTGTGAACGAACAGTCTATTTTACCTCTGGCGGGTAATCAATATCTTTATGTTATCGATGACAAGGGTAAAGCAGAACGTCGCTTGGTGACGCTGGGGTTAAGAAGAGCAGGCTATGTTGAAGTGAAATCTGGTGTGTCTGTTGGTGATAGAGTTGTCATTGAAGGGGTTATGCGCCTTGGTAGGCGGGGCGGAAAAGTCGTCATTCTAAATGAAAAAGGCGAAAAGGGTGCAAATCTAGCAGGTTCTCATGAAAAATATAAAAAGAAGACAACGGGATTTTAGACCATGATTATTTCTGATGTTTCTGTGAAGAGGCCTGTTTTTGCGACTGTAATTTCTCTTATGTTAGTTGTTTTTGGCGTTCTGGCTTTCGGTGATTTACCGGTCAGGGAATTGCCTGATGTTGACGCGCCTGTGGTGTCTATTCGAACGAACTATCCTGGGGCAAATGCCGAGGTCGTTGAAAATCGGATTACCCGTGTTATTGAAGACCGGATTTCTGGTGTTGATGGTATAAAGTCTATTTCCAGTAACAGCAGTGATGGTCGTTCGTCCATCGATATTGAATTTGAATTAGACCGTAACATCGATAGCGCCGCTAATGATGTTAGGGACCGTGTTGCAAGGGTCGTTGGCAACCTTCCTGATCAAGTTCGGACACCTGAGGTAACCAAAGCCGACGATGATGCTCGGCCAGTTATTTGGTTCAATCTTATTCATCCAGATATGGATGTGATGCAATTGACTGATTACGCTGAGCGGAATTTTGTAGACCGGTTGAGTGTCATTGATGGTGTCGCGAGGGTGCGTGTTGGGGGCGGATCTCGCTATTCTATGCGGATCGACCTTAACCGTGAAGCCATGGCTGCACGGTTAATTACTGTAGAAGATGTTGAACAAGCTCTGCGTAGAGAAAATGTTGAGTTTCCAGCTGGTCGATTAGAGAGTGTGAGCCGCGATACAATTGTACGTCTCAATCGAGAATATGAATCCCCAGAAGATTTTCAGCGGTTAAAAATTAAAGACAATGATGGCTCTGATAAGAGTGGTAACATTGTAAGGCTCGGGGATATAGCAAAGGTTTATCTTGGGCGCGAACGAGCAAAACGCATGTTCCGTGGTAATGGTAAAACAATGGTCTCTGTGGGCGTGGAAAAACAATCACAAGCCAATACTCTGCAAGTCGCAAAGGAAGCCAAAGACCTAGTGAAAAAAATGTCGGCAGACTTGCCGGAGGGTATGACGTTTGATGCCTCCTATGATAGCAGTCTCTATATCGAAGAAGCGATTGACGAGGTCTATAGAACGCTGGCTATCGCAATGGGGCTTGTTGTGCTCGTTCTCTTCCTCTTTTTGGGCAATATCAAAACAGTGCTCGTGCCCGCTGTGACTGTTCCTGTTTGTTTAACCGCAACTTTTTGGATCCTTAGCCTGACGGGCGTGTCCATCAATCTAATCACTTTACTTGGTATTGTGCTTGCCATCGGTCTTGTGGTGGATGATGCCATTGTGGTGCTGGAGAATATTTATCGCCGTGTTGACGAGGGAGAGCCTGGCTTAATGGCTGCCTATAAAGGAGCCCGTCAAGTGGGGTTTGCTGTTATCGCGACGACTCTTGTTCTGATTGGTGTTTTCGTTCCGATCATGTTTTTGACTGGTAATATTGGCCGCCTCTTCGGCGAATTGGCAATCACCATGAGTGCTGCTGTGGCCTTCTCTAGTCTGATTGCCCTGACACTCAGTCCAATGATGTGTTCTAAGCTCGTGCGCCGCAAGAACGTAAAACCAAAATTTGCGGTCTGGCTGGATAAACAATTTAAAAAACTGCAAGCGGCCTATGCGGCTTTCCTAAACGGCGCACTCGATCATAAGATGCTGGTCTCGTTAATTTTCCTCCTTTGTGGCATGGCAGTTTATGGTCTGATGAGTAAAGTGCCGAGTGAGCTTACACCGCAAGAAGATCGATCAACCATGTTCTTACGTATTCGGGGCCCTGAGGGAGCAAGTTTTGATTATATGACCCAACAGGCAAAGCTCGTTGAAGCACAGATACTACCTCTGTTGGAGACAGGGGAACTGAAACGTCTTCTTCTGAATACTCGTACGGGTTCAGGTTGGGGCTTTGTTATTTTAACGCCAGTTGAAGCGAGGACACGAAGTACAGCTGAAATAGCGACGGAACTGCGCCGTAAGTTGATCACTAACGTGCCAGGTGTTCTTGCCATACCGATTGCTCGATCTGGACTGTCTCGTCGCGGAGGAGGGGGAAGTGAAAGCCTTCAATTCGTCATTGGTGGAAATAGTTATGAAGATATTGCTCGTTTTAAATCTGTTCTACTCGAAGAACTAAAAACATATCCTGGTATTCAAAATGCTGATGCTGACTACCGTGAAACTCAGCCACAGTTTAAGGTTAGAATTGATAAAGAGAGGGCTGCTGATCTTGGCGTGTCAATCTCTTCGATCGGGAGAACCCTTGAGACCATGATGGGGGGGCGTCGAGTGACAACTTTCCTTGATGGTGGTGAGGAATATGATGTGGTGCTTCAAGCAAGTGAATTGGATCGTCGTGTCCCGCTTGATATGGAAAATAACTATGTACGCTCAAGAACATCTGGAGCGCTTATTCCCTTAACTAATCTTGTGACTGTCACGGAGGAATCTGGTGCAGGACGCTTGAGGCGTTATAATCGTGTGCGTGCCCTTACGATCTCTGGCACAGTGGCTCCTGGCTATACTCTTGGGGAAGTTTTAGCTCATATGGAAGGCCTTGTCAGAGAAGTTCTGCCTGATGCAACATCAACAGATTATAAAGGGGCGACCCGCGAATTTATTGAAGCGGGCAATGAGATTTATTTCACCTTCATAATGGCGCTCATTGTTGTTTTTCTCGTTTTAGCGGCTCAATTTGAGAGTTTTGTTCATCCCTTTGTCATAATGTTGACTGTCCCGACTGCTGTTATGGGAGGTTTACTCGGTCTGTATCTGACTGGGGGAACTTTGAATATATATAGTCAGGTTGGGATGATTATGCTGATAGGATTGGCAGCAAAGAATGGAATTCTTATCGTGGAATTTGCCAATCAGCTTCGGGATCAAGGGAAATCAGTACGAGAGTCTTTGATTGAAGCTGCTGAGCTGCGTCTGCGGCCAATCTTAATGACTGCAATCTCAACAATCATGGGAGCTGTGCCGCTCTTGATTGCGTCTGGCGCTGGAGCAGCGAGCAGACAAACCATCGGCGTTGTTGTCTTTGGCGGTGTAAGCATTGCGACGTTGCTAACTCTCATCATTGTCCCTGTATTTTATGATATGATCGCTGGCTTTACTCAATCTCCTGAGCATGTGGCGCGAGAACTAGAAGAGCTTGAAGAAAAGCAAAAGAAAGGGATACCAGCAGAGTAAAAAACTTTTTGACAGAAAATATCGATTTTTCTTGATTTATCGCCGGGCCATACCAAGTTAGACATACTGAGATATATGACGAGCGAGGATCTATGACAGAAAGATTGAATTCCATCCAAAAGTTTTTAAATAGCGAATCCGCGGGAGGTATGCTCTTGATGGTTTCTGCTGCCATAGCATTGATCATCGCGAATTCTCCCTTATCCGGATATTATGGATTGCTCTTAGACACTCCCATTGCGGTTCAAATTGGGACGTTCGAAATCAATAAGCCTTTGTTGTTGTGGGTGAATGATGGCCTGATGGCCGTATTTTTCTTTCTTGTCGGTTTAGAATTAAAACGCGAACTGATCGAAGGAGAACTGTCTCAACCTTCAAAAATTATGTTGCCAGCGATTGGGGCTGTTGGCGGGATGGTAGTCCCTGCATTTATTTATCTGGCCTTTAACCTAAAGGATCCTGTTGCTATGCAGGGATGGGCTATTCCAGCGGCCACAGATATTGCATTTGCCCTCGGTATACTGTCTCTGTTAGGGTCTAGAGTTCCTATAAGTTTAAAAATATTCCTGACATCCTTGGCCATCTTTGATGATATTGGTGCCATTGTGATCATTGCACTTTTTTATACAAGTAAGCTCTCCCTTGTTTCCTTAATCACGGCTTTAGTGTGCTTAATTCCCCTGTATGTCTTGAATAAAAGAGGCGTGACAGAGAAAAGCCCCTATATTTTAATAGGGCTTATCATGTGGGCCGCTCTGTTAAAGTCTGGCGTTCATGCAACTTTGGCCGGCGTAGCCTTGGCAATCTTCATTCCGATCAAAGAAGAAAACGGTGTGTCACCTCTAAAAAGTTTGGAACATGATTTACACACTGCTGTTGCCTTTTTTATTCTGCCTTTCTTTGCCTTCTGCAATGCAGGTGTGCCGCTCCTTGGCTTAACCTTTGATCAAGTCGTGCATCCTATCCCACTCGGTATCGCAGCTGGATTATTTGTCGGTAAACAGGTTGGTATCTATAGTCTCTGCTGGTTCGCAATAAAGATGAAAATTGCGGAAATGCCCAAAGGGATGACTAACAGCAGTCTGTATGCCACAGCTGCACTTTGTGGTGTTGGCTTTACAATGAGTTTATTCATTGGATCTTTGGCTTTCGAAGAAACAGGAGTGAATCTTCTTTTTGATGAAAGGCTTGGCATTTTGATCGGATCGCTTGCCTCAGGAATAGTTGGCTTTATAATTTTGAATGTTGTTCTTCCCAGAAGGGAAAAGATGGACTAAACAGTTTTCGCTTCTGAGACAATAAAACCTGCCTCTTCCAACTGTACGACGACAAGGTCTGCATGGGCCTTGTCTTTGGCTTCGATGACCATTTCCATTTCTGTCATTTTCAAACTAACGGCACCAAATTCTCGCTGGTGACGTAGCTCAAGAACGTTTGCGCCAACATTTGCGACCACTTCTGATACTTTAGCTAAGCTTCCAGGCACATCAAGCATGGTGACCCGAAGCCTTGACAGTCGACCATCTCTTGCCATGCCACGCATAATAGCACTGGCCAGAAGACGGCTGTCTATATTGCCTCCTGTAAGAACCATGCCGACTTTACGGCCTTTGAACTTTTCTGGAAATTCCATTAAAGCGGCCAATCCAGTTGCTCCTGCGCCTTCAACCACAACCTTTTCGATTTCCATCATTAACACAATGGCTTCTTCGATCCGTGTTTCTGGGATGATAAGGATATCATCGACTAATTTTTTGACAACGGCTTGAGTATACGTGCCTGGGGTTTTAACGGCAATACCTTCGGCAATGGTTGGGCTATCAAAGGTGTGTGTACTTCCATCCATTGCGTTTTTCATAGACGGGAAGCTCTCCGTCTGAACACCGATAATCTTAATGTTTGGATTGACTGCCTTTGCTGCTACGGCCATACCTGAAATAAGGCCGCCCCCGCCAATCGGAATAAGCAGCGTGTCAAGGTCAGGAATATCTTCTAACATCTCTTGTGCAACGGTCCCTTGTCCTGCGATTACAAGCGGATCGTCAAATGGGTGCAAGAATGTATAGCCCTTTTCTTCAGAGAGACGCATGGCTTCAGCTGTGGCTTCTTCTAATACATTGCCTGCAAGGACAACGTCCGCGCCTAATTCTTCTGTACGTTTAACTTTATTGAAAGGTGTGCCAAAGGGCATGACTATGGTAGCAGGAATGCCGAGACGCGTCGCATGATAGCTCACCCCTTGTGCATGGTTGCCAGCAGACATGGCAATGACACCATTCTTTTTTTCTTCTGGGCTGAGAGCCAATAGACGATTGAGCGCCCCTCGTTCTTTATAAGCGGCAGTGAACTGAAAGATCTCAAACTTTAAAAAAATGTCGGCCCCGACAATCTGTGACAGTGTCTTTGATTGTTTGGTTTGTGTGTGCTCTATATGGCCTTTGATCTTTTTTGCAGCTGAGGAAACATCATCTGCTGTAATCACAAGGGTATTTTCAGCCATCAAGGCCTCCTGCTACTATATACGTCTGTATACAGGCAGCTTTCGCAATAGTTGCTTGAATTGTAAAGAATTAATTCAAATATCCTGTGAATTTGAAAGATTATTTCTTATCTTTTGCTCAACGCTAGAATTGCAGATTTTTCTTCGCATGTATCAAAGGTTGGACAGTGGCCTACATTTGAGACTGTAATCAATGCCAAATTCCCATGCTCCTGCTGCATTCGTTCTGCGACTTGGGAGGATAAAATGTCTGAAAGTTCGCCGCGAATTAGAACAACAGGCACGCTTTTTAGAGTTTCCATCAAAGGCCAAAGGTCGGGCGCAGCTGTTTCCGGTTTCTCGTTTAAATTGGTTGAAATGGCCGGATCATAATTCGCCACTGGTTTGCCAGCTTTTTCAACGTATAAGAGGCGTGTGAATTGATCCCATTCTTTATCAGAATAATTAGGGTAAACACTTGAATTGGCGTTTTTTACCCCTGCAATAGCTTCGCCCCATGAGTTAATCACTTTATCCTTGCCAACATAGCTTTTTATGCGATCAAGTCCCTTTTGATTCAGCTCTAGCCCCATATCGTTGATGATGATACCTTTGAAGATAGTGGGGTCAGAGGCATTCATCATGACACTCATAAAACCTCCGAGCGACGTGCCAATGGCATAGAGATCTGGCGGCGATTTCAACATGTTCCTGATAAGATGAAACATGTCACGGCAATAGATTGCCGGATCATAATTTTCTGGGTTATTATCCCACTCACTGTTGCCGCGGCCCCTTTGCTCAGCACAAATAACGCGGCACCCTTGATCTTGTAGATACTCAGCGATCGTACCAAAATCATTGGCATTTCTTGTCAGGCCTGGCATGCATAGATAGGTGGCAAGAGGTTCTCCATCAGGAAGATATTCTCTATAATGGAGCTTTAGTCCATCAGGGGAGGTATAATAAACGCTCGAATATCTTAGTTTTGTCATAGGATAGATCCTTGAAAAGCGTGGCTCAAATCTCTTTTAGTGATTAACTGAAGGAGAGATGAAATGCCTTAGCATATTTTGGATTAATAAACAGTGAAAGCCGAGGCTTCCACTGTTTATAAAGCTGCTAGAATTTTGCCCCGACAGTGAGATTGACTGTAGCTGGTGCACCGTAGAAGGCTGTGATTGTTCCTTCTAATCCGAGCGTAGGGAAATTATATCCTGCGACCTTATATTTTTTATCAAAGATGTTTTTTCCATGAAGTCCGATTGTATACTGTCCCTCAGGATCAGACCAAACGATGCTCGCATTAAACAGGCTGTAGGCGTCTTGATCTATAAGATCAACAGGTGTTTCAAACTGGTAAACTTTACCCACATGTGCCCATGAGATATTAAAGTTCAACGCGCTGTCGTTAGCCATCGTATAGGTATAGTTCGCGGCAATTGAGGCGTTGAACTCAGGCGTGTTTTGAACTTTGCGCTGATCAGCAACATTTACATCGTTCACCAACCATTCGTCAATTTTTGCATCAAGAATACTCATCGATCCCTTCAGGATGAAACTCTCCGTAACAGCAAGTGTCCCTTCAAATTCAAAGCCTTTAATTGTAGCTTTCCCGGCATTGGTCACAGTTCCAACAAAGTCATCATCTGTGCCATCACCATCAGTATCGATTGGTAAAGATCCCGGAATTTGCATATCAGAATAATCTGAATAGAAGAGGGCGATATTTGTCTGTGCTCTGCCGTCCAAGAAAGTGGTTTTCAAACCCAGCTCATAGGATGTCAGGGTCTCAGGTGAAAAACCTTCTTCCACATCTTCACCGCCAGCGACAAGATTAGCTCCGCGCGGGTCAAAGCCTCCAGCTTTAAAGCCTTGAGAGTAGGAAGCATAGAAATTCAGCGCGTCACTTGGTTTATAGTTAACAAGAATTCGAGGAGTAAAATCTTTGAATGTGCGGCTGTTTTCAAAGTCAGATGTTGTTGATATTGCGACTGCTGATCCACCAAAGAAAGGTGATGGTGTTCCTAGGAATGACTGTCTTAGGACATCCGCAGATCTTTTGTCACTTGTATAGCGCCCCCCTAGAGTAAGAGACCAGGCGTCGTCCAAGTCATAGGTCACATCAGTAAAGAGAGACCAAGATTTTGTGTTGACGTCACCGCCAGTATAAGCTGTAAGTTCTGAACCAAATGCAACACGGCCCAATTGTCCAAGAACCACGTCAAAGTCATTGGCTGCGTTGGCATTTATATAATAAAAGCCCGCGACAACATTCAGAGTGTCTGTGTTGTAAAGAGCTTGAAACTCTTGTGTGAACTGGTCATTTTCATAAATAACGGCTGCATCTAGGTCGTCAATAGCTAAACTGTCAAAATCAATCACACTTTCAGTATAATCTTCACGGTAAGAGGTGATTGATTTTACGGTGAGACTGTCGTTGACAGCCCATTCAATCAAGCCTGAAATACCTTTGTTCTCAACTTCATTATTCCCATTAATTCCAGAGGTCGATGCGTTGGTTTCAGCACCGGCGCGTGTGTCAAATACATCGTCTAAAACAGCTTCACCGCTAATGTTAGAGGCTGTAAGGCGATGACCATGTTTAGCACCACTATCGTCGTCGGTGTAGTCAGCCATAAGGCGGACAAAAAATGAATCAGAAGGGCTTAACTCTGCTGTTAAGCGGGCTGCGAAGATGTCTTTATCATAATTGTCTGTTCCCAAAGTCAGGTTTTTACCAAAGCCATCTCTTTTAAGGCGTGCGATTGCCCCCCCAATTATAAATCCCTCTGATATAGGGGCAGAGGCTGCGGCTAGGATGTCTGTTTGATTGTAGCTCCCGTAGCGCCCTGATACTGATAAAGAGGCCTCTTCAGGAAGCTTCTTTGTAACATATTTAATCGCGCCTCCCATGGCATTTCGACCATAGAGAGTGCCTTGAGGGCCGCGTAATACTTCAATTCGTTCAACATCTAATATCTCAAGCAGAGCTCCCTGAGGGCGTGCAAGATAGATATCATCAATATAAATGGCGACGCCCGGTTCAAACCCAGCAAGAGGATCCTGTTGCCCCACACCCCGAATGAAAGCTGTTAATGTGCTGTTTGTCGCTCGTGAAGCTTCTAGAGTTACACTTGGTAAACTCTGTGCAAGTTCCGT